>NZ_JBBPHP010000052.1:0-40793 GCF_038039535.1 Catalinimonas locisalis
GCCCTGCTGTTAGGTTTTCAAACTCGGCTGGCGGCCATTGGACTGATACTGATCCTGTTGCCCATCACCTTTACCGTACAAATAGGGCAATGGGCTACCTCAGGCCCACTTTTTAAAAACATAGCCATACTGGGAGGCCTTACTTTTTTTGCAATCAATGGCTCGCTATGTCATTGCCTGGACAACTACATAAAAATCAATTCCTCTAAATCAAAAAAGAAATCAATATGAAATCATATAAAAACAAAATTCAAGTAATAATCGCGGTACTATTCATATTAGGGCTGACCTTAAATGCATCCGCTCAAACTACCTCAGAGCAGGGTGAAAATACTGGCAAGAAAAAATATGCTTTACTGGTCAGGAATACTGAGCACATGGGAGCCGCATTAAAAACAGCCTCTCAAATGAGAGAATCCGGGTCAAACTATGAAGCCTTTGAAGTGGTGGTGTGTGGTAAGGTAGTAAGCGAACTGATTGATAAGGAGAACGAGACTATTCCGGACATGCTAAAGCAAGCTGGGGAACTAAATGTAAGATTTTCTGTCTGCGGTATGTCCATGAATAAGTTCAACATTTCACCCGGGCTATTACCTGAGCAATTTGAGGTAGTGAACAATGGTCTGATCAGGATTTTTGAGCTACAGGAAAACGGCTACTACACCATTGAGCTTTAGTCTCATGCAAATGATTTTTAAACGGTAAAAATTTAATAAGATGACAAATAAAAAATATATGCTTCTTACGATGGTCCTTTTGGTACTGGGCTCAGTAACCTTTGCCTTCATACTGAAAGACGAGGAGCAGGATAAGCAACTCCAGGAAAATAAAGAAGTGGAAACTTCTGCAAATTATGGCCTTGACTTTAGCCTGGTTGATAAGGATGGCCAGCAAATCAATTTGAAGGATTACCAGGGAAAAACCGTGGTGCTTAACTTCTGGGCAAGCTGGTGCCCTCCCTGCATCGCTGAGATGCCGACCATTCAAACTTTTTACGATGAAATCAATAAAGACGAAGTGAAATTAGTATTGGTGGCGCTGGACAGGGACTTTAATAAATCTATAAATTTTATGGAGAATAAAGGCTTCAATATGCCTTATTATCGTCCGGCCTCCAATCTCCCCAGTCAGTTTGATATAAGAGGAATCCCCATAACCTACATCATAAACGGTAATGGTGAAATCGTCATCACGCATTCAGGTATGGCAGACTTTTCAAGTACAGAATTTAAAGAGTCCGTTGAAAAGGTGGCATCATGATAAATATCATTAAACATAAATGGGTGGTCATCCTCGGAGTGACCACCATTCTTTACTTCTCCGGATGGCACAAAGAAGTAATCGGAAAGCTTCAGCAAGGAGTGTTAGCAACAGGATTAATCAAACCTGAAGTGCAGGAGCGCAATACTTCTGAAATAGAATTTTTAAGCGGAGATATGATATTAGAATCCGCCAGTGGTGAACGGACAGCGCTAAGTCAATTGCAGGGCAAAGTCCTGTTTATCAATTTTTGGGCTACCTGGTGTCCTCCTTGTATTGCAGAGATGCCTGGTATCAACAAACTGTTTGAACACACAGATACTGATGAGGTAGCCTTTTTGATGATCTCCAGGGATGAAGATTTCAGCAAGGCCATTGCTTTTGTTCAGCGTAAGGGGTTTGATTTTCCTATTTACAGACTGAAGAGCCCCCTTCCATCTGTATTGCAAAGCAGGGTGTTACCCACAACATATATCATAAAGAAAGATGGAGAGATAGTGGTAGCACATCAGGGCATGGCTGACTACAATAATGAAAAAATGAAAGAACTTTTAAAGCAATTAAGTAATGAGCAGAGCTAAGAACTTGATTAGATTGTTTTTCATATTGATCTTCCTGATATCTTCCCAAATAATGAACGCCCAGGTTCGGGAAGATCCTGAATGGATCCTGAGTATATCAGACAGTCTTGAGACAGGACAAGAGGCAACCATTATAATAGAGGCCTCAGTCCCCAAAGATTGGTATATGTACTCCAGTGATTTTGACCCTGAGCTTGGGCCTATGGTTACTGAGGTACTTTTTGAAAAAAACAGCAGTTATGAGCTTATTGGTGGATTAAAACCAATAGGAGAAAAAGAAAAATATGATAGCTTGTGGGAAGGCAAATACACGTACTTCACTAAAAAAGCCGTATTTGAACAGCAGATTAAGGTAAAGGATTTGCCACTTCGGATAAAAGCCAGGGCCACTTACCAGATTTGCTCTGATGTAACCGGGCAGTGCATTCCATTTGAAACAAGTCTCAACTATCCTCAAGAGGTAAAGTATCAGTCTAACTCATTTAATAATGAAATGCTTCTAAACCAAAAGGAAGGGAGCATGGAAACAGTTAAAATACAACCCTTTGATAACCCTTATGAACCAAATGAAAGTAATAATTCTCTATGGGGTTTTTTCCTAATATCCTTTGGAGCCGGATTGTTGGCCTTGCTCACGCCTTGCGTATTTCCGATGATACCCATGACGGTTACCTACTTTACTAAATCAACTGCCAGCAGAACTAAAGCTATCGTAAATGCTTTGATTTACGGTGTATCCATTGTGGTGATTTACGCGTTTGTGGGGACACTTTTCTCTTTTTTATTCGGAGCTGAGTTTGCAAATTTTCTGAGTACACATTGGATACCCAATCTCATATTCTTTGCGGTATTTTTCATATTTTCTCTCTCATTTTTTGGGCTTTTTGAGATTACTTTGCCGAGTACACTCATCAATTCTTTTGATCGCAAGGCTGACAAAGGAGGCTTGACAGGCATCTTTTTTATGGCAATGACACTTGTATTAGTAGGGTTTAGCTGTACCGGTCCTATTGCCGGCACTATTTTATTGCAGGCAGCTAGTGGGGAAACCTTAATGCCTTTTGTAGGAATGCTCGGATTTTCATTGTCTTTTGCTATCCCTTTTACACTTTTTGCGGTTTTTCCCGGTTGGCTCAGATCTATGCCAAAAAGCGGTGGGTGGCTCAATACAGTAAAGGTTATTTTAGGTTTTTTAGAGTTGGCCCTTGCCTTAAAGTTCCTCAGCATCATTGATCAGGTGTACCACCTCGAGTGGCTCAGCCGAGACGTGTTTCTGGTACTATGGATCAGTATATTCTCGTTGGCAGGTTTCTATTTACTGGGTAAAATTCACTTAGCTGGAGATCAGAAAAACCAGCCCCTTTCTGTAGGTAGGCTAATGACGGCTATGCTGATGTTTGCTTTTGTTATTTACCTTATACCCGGACTTGTAGGAGCACCTTTAAAACCATTGGCCGGATATTTGCCTCCCATGACCACCCAAAGCTTCTCCTTGAAATCTTATTCTGGTAAAGACGAAGTATCGGAACAGACTGGTAACAAATCATGTGGTTCTCCAAAATATGATGATTTGTTTGAACTTCCTCACGGCCTGCATGGCTTTTTTGATTATGAGCAGGCACTAGCCTGTGCCGAAATGGAGAATAAGCCCCTGTTTATTGACTTTACAGGACATGGATGTGTAAACTGCAGGGAGATGGAAGCTCGTGTCTGGAGTGACCCTGGTGTGCTAAAACGCCTTAAAGAAGATTATGTAGTAGTCGCACTATATGTGGATGATAAAACAACATTGCCTGAGAAGGAATGGTATATCTCAGCTTATGATGGTAAGCCGAAAAAATCAATTGGGAGGCAAAATATGGACTTTATGATTCAAAAGCTCAACGCCAATGCACAACCCTATTATACTTTGGTAGGTGAAAATGAGCATTTGCTCTCAGCTCCATATGCCTATAATCTGGATGTGGAATCATTTATTGAATTTCTGGATAAGGGTATTGAGCGGTTTAAAGAAAATAAAAACCTATGAGTCAGGTAATTTTAGGGTTGATATAGATAAAGGGAGAAAATTGTGATGATTTGTCCTGTGCGGAAAAGGCCTCTTTCTCATACATATTCGGCGGGGCAATAATTAAATTGCCTCTGGCCTGCCAACACCAAAAACCATAGCTCTACCCCATTAGCGGGGCAGAGTTATGGTAAAAGTCGTACCTTTTTCCTGATTGCTCTCCAGTTGAAGGTCTCCCTCATGGGCTTTGATAATCTCATTGACGACGTAAAGGCCGATCCCATAGCTACTTTCACAAGCTCTGCCTTCACTCTCGGTGTACAGACCGGTGAAAATCATCCGACGCTTCTCCTCCTGTATCGGGTTACCCAGGTTATGTACAGAAAAACAGGCATGGCCGTTATCTGAGAATACCTTCACGCTTACTGGCCCACCCTGCTTACCGTAACGCAGGGCATTGGCCACCAGGTTAGTAATCACCTGGTTGATGCGCAACAAGTCCCAGTTCCCAGCTACCGGACCTAAAGATTCCAAATTGATTTCAGATTTGGGATAAGCAATCTGGAATTCCTGTACAATCTGCTCACACTGCTTGCTTAGTTCAGCAGGAGTTTTTTTGATAGACAAGCCACCTCCCAGCCGAAGGTTAGTCAGCTCCAGCAAATTGTTGATCAGCTCTTCCATGCGTTTGATACTGGTATCGCTGCGCTGCAGCAAGGCCTGATCACGCTCGGTAAGTTCGGGCGATTCACTAAGAATCTGGTTGACCCCCTTCACTGCTGCCAGTGGATTGCGCAGGTCGTGCCCCAGGATACCTAGGAACCAGTTTTTACTTTCGTCTATCTTGGTATGAAAACGTGCCATGGAGTGCATCCATGCCTCATCTATGGCTTCGTTGAAGCGGATCATATCCTGGAAGTTGACCTGCCCGGTATCGTGCCCCATTTTTTCTTCCCAGAGACGGAGGACGCTGGCCCGCAGGGCACGAAATTCAGAGCTGAGTTCTACGATGTCAAAGCCGGCTTCTACCCTCTGTGCCCCATGCAGTACGGCCGCCAAGTCGTCAATGGCATGGGCAGGCTTGTTTCCCCGTGACTTTTCTTTTTGCTCAGCCTTATTCTGGGGACTCTCCATATCATTAACGATACGGTCCAGCATTTGCATAATGTGGTCAAGTATTGAGTCCCGCTCCATGTCCTGGGTTGCCTGGATGTTATCCTGTGCGAAGAGCACCCACTCATAGGCGATTTCTTCTTTATTTTCCTGAATAAAATCAGTCAGTCTCATTGCGATTTCGGTAAAAGTTTGATCAAATGAAATAGTATCATGAGCAACTACCAGGTTTTATGGGGTAAAGTTCATTTTAGAGCTTTATCTGACAATATAGCCCAACTGAAGGTTCAAGTAGTGCATGTAAAGCTGATACAAAAAAACACATCAATATAGACTATTTCTTCTAACGGAAGAACACTAATTATTTAACCAAGGAAATTCACGCAATAAGTACTAAGCAAAAACATGGTTTAGTTCTATGGTTGTTTGATATTTTTTAAGGCTTCGTGGCATGATTACTAGGGCAGTAGGCTAACATGTATGGCCCGACGCCTGGTCCGGCTTATGGAAAGTAAAACAAAATTAACGGAGGCGAGCAGCAGTACGCAGGTAGCTAATGCTGCCAGCAGTAAAAATAATCAGGATTACTGACTATTCCTTTCGTGTTTATTTTGGTGTTAAGACGAATATCTGTGATAGGCTGTAGTTGATAGGTTCTATAAAAGTTGCTCCTTCTACCCAATGTAGATCCAATAGTACCTCTTTGTCTTGTCTTTCCTAAAAAGGTCCCTTTTTCGCACTTCTTATAAAGACAAAACACGCCATGAGTTTCCTTAGCTTGATTTAATATTATCCAACTTGATACTGAATGACTTAAGTCATTTTTATTTTTTCCTTAATTCTACATTTTTAGTATTGTATCAGGTATTTGTTGAGCCATGAAACCTAATCTCATAAAGCTCGCTATTGGCATAGTAGGCTTTCTTGTCATAGTATTGGCTGTAATGAAGCTTATAAGCCTTCGTTCCTACGATAAGGATAATCCTCGTAGCTTACCCAACGGCTATTTGATGACGCATAGCGTACACATAGATCGCTCTCCAAAGGAAGTTTTTGATTTCATCACTTATCAAATGGCAGATTATAATCTTTCGCTGGCTGATGCCCATGACAAGTTTGAAATCCTTAACGGGGATGGCCTTACTGAGGGGGCCATCTTCATTTCCGAAGAATATCAGGAAACCGAAGGGGTACGAAATCGCTACCTGGTGAAAGAAGTGATCCCTGAAAAGATGATATTCTATGCCTCCACGCCCAGCCTGATCTATGAATTAGAGGATGATGAGTGGAAACAAACGGGAAGCTGCAATGCCTATGTATATTTTGATATGAAAGACCAAAATGGGGGTACAAATCTTAGCCAGACCCTGGTGTTAGAAATGCACAACTTCTTCACTAAATTTATGATTGACATGATCATATGGGGAGAGGAGGAAAATGAATGGTACGATCACTTGGTGGAAGAACTGGAATCGCTGAAAGTAGCTATTGAATCCAATACTCCAAAGCTATGAAAACTGTAGGAGCCATTTTCATTATCCTACACGGACTGGTACATCTGCTGTATTTCGGGCAAAGTCAAAGATATTTTGAACTCAAGCCCGGATTGCAGTGGCCTGACCGGTCCTGGTTTTTATCCCGGATTCAATCCGAAAAAATGAACAGACTACAGGCAGGTGTTTTTTGCATCATAGGCGCTATAGTACTGGTTATTTCTGGCTTTAGCTTGTGGTGGGGAAAAGTTTGGTGGACCAACATCACTATCATTGGTCTGCTTTTTTCCTCCTTTATCTTTTTGCTGTTCTGGAATGGTAAATTGAAAAACCTGGCTGAACAAGGGGCCTATGCACTACTGATTAACCTGGTGATTCTTATAGTAATCTACCTTTGACGTAAAGATGAATAGTTTTAACGATTCAAGCTACAACCATGCCGCGGCTGCCATTGGCTCTGGCTTTGGCACTCTCAGCGCCTTAGGAGGCATGACGCATGGGATTGGAGAAGTACTTCAGGGCAATGTCTCTCCCGATGGTTTGTTCATAGCATCCTGGGCGGAAGGGCCAATAGCCGAACACCTTGGAGGAGATCCCGGTATGACGGTTATTCCTAACTTCCTCATTACAGGAATTGTATGTCTGATCGTTTCGCTGTTGATGATTGTTTGGTCAGCGAGATTTATCCGTAAAAGAAAAGGAGGTGTCGTATTGGTTATACTAAGCATCTTATTGCTATTATTTGGAGGTGGTGGAGGCCCTCCTGCTCTTGGCCTTCTGGCAGGGCTGGGTGCCTTAGGAATTCACAGCAAGTATCTCTTGTTACGGCAAAAATTGCCAAACACTTTTATTTTTGCTTGTTCACGAATATGGCCCTGGCTGTTTGGACCGACATTGCTGAATGCTATCTTCTTAGTGGTAGGTCATGTAGTGGCTGTTCTCTGGCTTGGAGTTACAAATGCTGAAATATTCGTTTTCAGCTTCTTCTTTGCGGTCTTATCTATCTCTCTATGCATCCTATGCGGTATCGGATATGATATCCATAAAACCCAGGAGGTTCATGAGGGAAAAATGATTGAGTATCAATAATCAACTTTTAAAGTGCTAACTGCTTTGGCTAAGAAACACTTAATATCTACACTTACTATTCTTTATTTCTCCCCACCTCTATTTCATATTCTTTTTCTTTATCCTCTGAATTACTCTGAACCATATCCACGGCAGCAGGGAGGGAAAAAGACGATTCAACCACCAGATAGGAATTTGCTTGCGAGGAGATACAATGATGCACTTATTTCTCAAAACTCTGCGCATCATATAATCAATGCATGCTTCGGGAGTAGGATAATTATGTTTTTTGCGTAAGTAACTCTCATCATGTTTTTTGTAGTAATCCGTAACAATCTGTGCAGATTTATGCATGGGCGTTTCCAGGTAACCCGGGCAAAGCGCAATAACTTTTATTCCATATTGCCTGGCTTCTGATCGCAGATTCAAAGTAAACCCTACCGCAGCATATTTGGAAGCACTATAGCTTGACATAAGCCCTCCTGGCATGAGGCCTGCAAAGGAGCTCACATTGACAATATGGCCGCTACCTTGCTGGATCATTATCGGATAAACCTTCATGCAGGCATAAATGATACTCCAGAAATTAACATCCATCATGTTATGCCAATGTTCCAAGGTCATGTCCTTAAACTCTCCCCCCAGTGCTGCTCCTGCATTGTTGAAAAGGAAATCAATACGGCCGTACTGATCCATGGTTTTATTGATCATTTTATCTACTGCCTTAGGATCTGCTACATCAACATGAATTACTATCCCCTCTCCCCCACCTTCTTTTATCTGATGTAGTGTTTCATCTGCTGATGATAAGTTGATATCTGCAACCGTCACTAAAGCTCCCCTTTTCGCACAATATTGGGCAATAGTTCTACCAAGCCCCGAGCCAGCTCCAGTAACGATAACAATTTTTCCATCCAGTTTCTTCATGACAGCTTTTTTGTGAACCAGACAGTAATCTGTTGAGTAAATTTTTATTGATACTCGTCATTTTAGGAATGTTCCTAAGCATTGTTTAGATGTGGGAAAACTGAATACCGACAAGGTTACAAGTATCTTTTTCTCTTAGTCTTATTGATCACTTATCCTCAATATTTTACCATTGGGTTGGATAGCAAGATTATCCCGCTCAACTACTCAAGATAAGTTAGCTTTAATATTAAGGCTACTTCAGACAGTTATCCTTATCTTTTCCTAAATCTTTTTTGCCCATGCTTCAGCTCTTTTCTTTTCTCCTTCCAGTAGAGGCCCTTCCTTATCCGTAACACAAAATCCTTCAGGCTCAATTATTGACTCTCCACCCTTTTTTTTCATGCTCTTTTCAATCGTCTTAGCCGCATAGCCCCCTGTTTTGACGATAAATCTTAGTACTCCTGACTTGATACTTCGTAAAGCCATTCTGGTATCAAAAGCCGCTACCATTATACCTTTTAGTTTATCACCGGGGAGTGTCTTGAAAAACTCCTGTGTTGCAGGGGATGGACGAAACCCTCGGGTGGGAGAACCCACGATTAAAAGATCTGGTGTACTGAAATGATTTGGGTCCAAGGTTTTAATATCAAGTACCTCAACCTTTGCTCCGAATAAAGTTTGTCCGATCACTTCAGCAATTTCCCTGGTATTACCAAAGTATGAATCATAAAGAATCTGGATTTCCATTGGATTCTCACTTAAGATTATTCTACTCTCCTTAAATTTCCCACTTCAATGCCATATTATCAATGACATAAATCAACTAAACATCTGATTTAATACATACCTGTCATGAAAGTGCATCTATTACTCGTCTTCTACTATTTGCAGCAACTAAAAGTAACAGGAACCTTCCATGTCTCTCTCCCATCTTTTCCTAAATAATTCATTCCATGTTTATCAATTTTTTTCCACAAACCCCGTCCATTATTCATAGTGCTAAAAGAACATGGTGATCATGAGTTTTTTAACACAAGATATTTAGAGCTCTGACAAATACGATCCAGCTGAAAAGTCAGTTTGATTGGCAGATGATTATAAAATAAAACCTCCTTTTTCCTGTAATGTTGATTTAGTACACATCCACGTTTAGCTTTGCATTCGGGTACGCTGACTTTGCGAACTTATTCGCGCAAACTTCACGCATATATCCCTATACATGAGCATAGTTCTAGGATCACTTTAATTGCAAGAGAGATACTGACATGCATAGGCAACTCCCATATTCGTGTGTTTTTTCACGCTAAGAGTTCTGAAACTGAAGTCAATATGAGTAGTATAGGGATCGAGTATATATTGAGTTATACACTCCTTGATGGGGAATTGTGAAATATTGCTGGTCCTTGGTTGCTCAATATTGCGCCAAATTGCTACGGAATATTGAGCAATATCTATAGGGTTGCTATGACTCCAACCCACCATGTATTTAATATACCGCATACCTATGGAAACATGGATTTTTTCACCTGGGCAACTGTGAGCCAATTAATTACCGGAAAGTCTATGCTCTCCAACACCTTAAAGTCTGAGCTGTTATTGCTGATTAATAGATCTGCCTGACCTGCTATATAAGCGTCTGTAAACTTATTATCATCCGGATCTTTGATGATCAGATTCCAAAAAAAAGAGGGCTCTACCCTTTTACAATTGCTCCTCCTAATGATCCCATTGACCACATTTTCAGCAATGGATGCATTGGTCTTCCTCATCAGGATTTCATGATATTCCAACAGAATATCTGTCGTTACAATCAGTTCATACCTTTTCTCTACAAAATATTGAAAGATCCAGTGCTTAAGCGATTTTCTAGGAAAAGTTTGAAGCAGTGCGTTGGTATCAAGAATGACTTTCACGATGATAAGGAGTTCTCAATTTTTCTTTACCCCATTGAGCTGACTTTTCCTTCATATCCCACTCTTCTTTTTCTGCTAGTTCATCTAGCTCCTCTTGAGCTTTGTCAAGAAAATAATTGGAAAGTAAGTCCTTGATTTCTTCTTCTTCTTTTGAAGTCAAATTTTTATGAGCAAACATATCCAGTATTTCCATTTGCATGGGAGTCATTTTATTGGCAGCCAGTACGGGTTTACCCTGTTGTCTTTTCATCTCTTTACTCTTAGTCATAAAACATCATGCTTTGATCCTTCAATATATTGATACGGGCAAGAAAAAACTAATGTTGTAGTGTCACTAAGTGACAAGCAGGTACAGTTGGCTAACTCTAAAAACTTGACTTGTCCTGTTTTGAAAAGGTACTACGCTAAGCTCCTCCCTCCTACTTATTCTTTACTTTAGGGATATATAATGGCCATCTAGTACCAAATTAAGCAAATACGACCTCTATCTATCAGGCTCTTTCTCATCTTTTGGTTACGCTACCACAACGCATCTGTAACGCTACTTAACGCGGACTTTACGATAAAAAACGATACTTGAACGCTATCCACATCATCTTTACGGAAGCTTAACGGATCTTTTACGCATCAACTACGATATTTTTACTGACGAATTTGAGATGAAAGTTAGTTAACCATCTGGGTCTTTCATGTTTCGGGGCACCTAAATACTATTCAAGTGACCAAAAGTCCACCATAAGGGTGAGTTTCTTAGCCATATATTTTTACTTTATTCAGGACACATTCACCTCAACTAAAGGGGGCAATTCTACATGGCATTTAGAATACAATACACTCAGGTCCTCAAAAGAACAGCAGTTTTCATAGTGCAAAAGTTTTATGTGGTCCTAACTTCTCACTATCCAGAATTCTAAAGTAGCTAAAGCTCTAAGGTAATACTTTTCATTTTGAAGAGAGAATCATTATCAAATAAACCCTCCTTTTCTTCTAGTTAGTGTAAACGGCGGTCATGGGGTTTCTTGAAAATGGAATGCCTATATCTTCAGAACTTCGTTCATTAGTAGTTAAGCTAAGTAAGCTGTCAGAAAATATATAGTCACCCTCACTTGTGCTTCCAAAACTCTCAGGTACGAACAAAGATAAAATGGATCGAGCACGCTTCAAACTCCCCGTCATTGTCAAAGTCATATTCCCCAGAATCAGCGCCCCCATTTAAGGATAGGGTGGTCCCGTCAAAAGTATGACCGTAAGTATCCCAATCATTAGGGTCATCATCCCAGGCAATGGCTAAGTAGAATGTTTGCTGCCACTCCTCCCAGAACAGTTCTCCACTTACTGTATAAGCATTCCGGTCTACCGGATCCAGTGTCAAGGTAAAGCGGCCATTAGATTGCACGGACATGCTGGCGTTTCCCCCGTTTGCGACCACGTCTACCGAGACAGTATTTACACTAAATTGGGCTTTAGTGGCATTCCAGGTTCCGGCCAGTTCGCTGATCCGGAACGGACCATCTTTGGTTAGGGGCTCTTCGTCATCATCCGTACTACAGGAGAAATTCAGAGAAACTAATCCGATCAAAAAGATATATATACACGATTTCATAGCTATAAATTTTGGGAGTTACAAGTGTACCCACTGCCGAAACAACATTAAGTTATTTTGATTTTTTACTTTTAACAATGACATTGATCAGTGTGCTGGTATTACTTCCGAACGCTGTGAAAAACGTTCTGCACTTCGTCATGCGCTCCGATATTTTCTAGCGGCTCTCAACTTTATCAATTTATTCAACCCTCAGTTCCTCTGTTTCCAGCCGAACACGCTTAAAACTGGAAAATGATTCCGATGACATGTAGGGGGTATTATAGGTAGGTTAATAGTTGATGGAGTTGGTCTATAGAGTAGAAAAACCTGGTGAATTTAGGTGCTTTCATCTTTAATGTGCAACAATCGCTTAATGTCGAATTATTCTCCCCCTACTCCCTGAATGGGCGAGTATTAATTTAATAATTTCAATTGAGAGGTAAATTATGATAAAATAAACCTTCCTTTTTTCGGTAATGATAATTTGATGAAAATCATTTACTTTGTAGTGCTTATTATTATAAATAAATATCCATCTTTGAGTTTTCTTCTAATTTATAAGAAATGAGCAAAAATATCACTCAAAGAACAGTCGCTTACCTTCGCGTTTCCACCATTGATCAGGATCTGGAAAAAAACAAAGCCGATATCCTTCACCTTGCCAATGAAAAGAATTTAGGAAGGGTAGAATTTATGCAGGAGAAGGTCTCCGGTAAAATCTCCTGGAAACAGAGAATGATTGGGCAGCTCATTGAAGAACTTGATAAGGGTGATGTGATTCTGCTAAGTGAATTTTCACGCTTGGGTCGTAGCATGCTGGAATGTATGGAGATCATCTCCATTGCCATGCAAAAAGGAATCAAGATTTACACCGTCAAGGGTAACTGGCAATTGGATCATTCTATTCAGAGTAAAGTCATGGCGATGGTTTTTTCTATGGCTTCTGAAATAGAGCGGGATCTGATCAGTAAGCGTACCCGTGAATCACTCAAAGCTAAAAGACTTGCCGGTGTAAAATTAGGCAGACCCAAAGGGCCTGGTAAAAGTAAACTGGATATCTACCGTCCTGAAATAGAGGCTTTATTATCCAATGGCTCTACCCAAAAGTTTATCGCTAACCGATACAAGGTCACAGAAGCCACGCTTTCTAACTGGATAAAGAAAAACAAGATCAAGAAAATCAACCAGTAGTCAAAATAGCTCTGAAAACAAGCGGCAATGTAATTCTGAAAATCACATACAAGCTTTAATGAAATACTAAACTTTAAGATATCTTTTCATATGCTTATTGGATATGGATATTTCGGTAATACAGGTTCTTCTTCATTTTTGATGCAACAGGAATTTTAGGAGCTGGGTTGACATTATCCGGATATGGATCTAATGTCAATACTTGCATGGGAAGAAAAGTTGGTACTGGATGAGGCTACTATTGACGGGAACTCTTTGGAGCTAAAGGTAAAAACGGCAATCAACAGCGGAATCTGCCCTCTTTGCCAGACTCCTTCATCACATATTCACAGCCATTACTGTAGAAAAATAGCCGATCTTCCATTATCTCTAAAGGAGACTTCTATAATTTTAAATGTAAAGCGCTTCCGCTGTATGAATGAGCATTGTATCAGAAAAATCTTTTGTGAACGATTAGAATCTATTCCTGCATACTATAGACGTACGAAAAGAATGGAATATCGTCTTAAAGAAATTGGATATCAATTAGGAGGACAAGCAGGGGCATATTTAGCTTCTTTGCTAGGTATGCCTGTGAGTGATACAACAATGATCAGAATCCTGAAAGCTACTGAAACCATATCCTGTGTGACTCCAAAGGTACTAGGTGTTGATGATTGGTCATTGAAGAAAGGCCAATCTTATGGTACTATTTTAGTAGATCTGGAAAAACAGAAGCCTATTGAATTACTTCCTGATCGTGAAGCTGAAACACTTGCTACTTGGCTAAAGACTCATCCAGGGGTAGAAATCATTAGTCGTGACAGAGCTAATTGTTATTCAGAAGGAGCTAAAGAAGGCGCCCCCGATGCTATACAAATTGCTGATCGGTGGCACCTTCTCAAGAATCTGGGTGATGCATTAAAAAGAATGCTGGAAAAACAGCATGCTGAATTAAGAATGGCAGCTAAAGCACTAGCTCTAAAGCAGCTACAACAACAGATTAAAGATATTACGCCTGATACTGTCACTGGTCCTGCTGTTTCGCTTTCATCTCCAACAGCCCATAGGGCTGTGGTCTTTCAAGAAGTAAAATCGCTTTTAGCTCAAGGTTATTCCAGTAGAGCTATCGCCAGACAGCTAAAGATTGGCAGGAATGCAGTCAACAGATACAGAAATTTTGAGCATTATCCTGCTAAAAGTCGTCCGAAAAGTCAGCAATCAACAGTACTTCCTTTTAGAGAATACCTGGATAAACGCTGGCAAGATGGTGAAAAGAACATAAAGCAGCTATGGAGGGAGATAAAAAAACAGGGCTATCAAGGAAGCCTTGGTAGCGTCTAGCGGTTTTTTGAAAATATGCCCAAAGATGCTGCTGCCTTACCTTTACCAGAACTGGAAGTAAAGAATTGGATGCGGCGTGCAGCGCACCAAGGAAGGTTCAATTCTTACTCAGTAAAAAAGAGCCAGATATAAATATGGAAGAGCTGAACTTTCTGGATCTTTTCTTTGAGATTTGTCCTCAAGCGAAACGAGCAAGGAAATTGGCGCTAAGCTTTCATACCATCTTTGAGAAAAAAGATGCCAAAGCACTGCCGGATTGGATACAGCAGGCAAAAGATAGTGGCATAGCAGCACTCAAAAACTTCGCTACAGGATTAGAAAGTGATTATGCAGCCGTGGAAGCTGCCGCTACCTATCATTGGAGTAATGGTCAAGTGGAAGGGCAAGTAAACCGACTCAAACTGATCAAAAGGTAGATGTACGGTCGCGCTGGCTTTGAATTACTCCGCAAAAGAGTGGTCAATTACTATGCCTCAGGTTGATATCATCAAAAGTGAAGAAGAACCGTAGCCCTGGGCAGGAAAAATTACTTATTTGCTGGATCACACGACGCTGCTCAAAGAGCCGCCATGATGTAAACCTTCTTTGCCATCTGTAAAAAGCATGAGGTAAACCCTTACCAGTGGCTTAAGTATACCTTGGAAAACATCATGGCTATCAACCATAAGAACATTAAAGACCTTTACCTCCAGAACTTTAAAAACAACATGTAGTTTAACGGATGGATACGGAACTGCCGCTCCACGGTGGAACCTTTTCCGCATCAATCCGGTACAAGCATACATGGCAGAACCAGAGTACCTTCTTTTGCTAACAGGTGACTCAAGGGTTTACTAACCATAGGGGCTGTGAACACTTTGAAAAAGGATAATGAGTATCATCGGTTTTATGATAGAAAAATTGAGCAAGAGAAGCATCATATGGTGGCTCTCAATGCGGTAAGAAATAAGCTCATCAGCCGTATGTTTGCTGTCATTAATCGTGATTCCCCTTACGTAGCTTTACAGGGCAGGTAAACTAAAGAGAAAGAGGTAGGATATGGTGGGATTGATTATCACTCACATAAGTGAGATGAATGTACTTTGCCAATTTCTTATATATAATATTTATACTCTTTGGCTTGTTTTTCTAATAGAATAACTTGTTGGTAGTAGTTTTGCCCTTCTTAAAGTTCTCCAAATCCATGATAAATTCTTGGAGTTTAATATCAAATTTTCCCTTCGCCATACTGATTGATGCGATCAAGGTATCCGAATCATTCCAACTCTTTGGAAAGTCTGTTGAGGATTTAATTTCATAATTTTCTGAGATTTAATCAAGATATATTAATATAGAGAATTTATTGAACCTTCACACATTAACCTACCTGATACAAAACCTTTGGGAGTGGTGTTTTTTGTTTTCAGTTTGTCACTCCGCTCTCCAGTATACTAAATGTCTTTTGCACACAATCAATCTCCGCAAGCACTCCGTAAGGCAGGGTGAATGTGGGACAGGTATGTCCAAAGTCCATCTCTGTTACAATTGGAAGCTGGTCATTACCCTGTTCCTCTCGCACCACTTGTAAAAGTACTTCATTATAGGCATCTGCATATTTATTATCATAAGGTCTGCCAAATATAAGTCCGTTGATTTTCTCAAAAACACCTTGTGCTGCATAATTTCTTAAAATCCCTTTAAAATGGCTTGGAGATATCATTTCTTCGGATGTTTCTAAAAACAAAATTTTGTTCGTCCACTCTGATCTATCCAACCAATAGTCGGTTGCTTTTAATAATTCTAACACTTCAACACAGCCACCGATCAGCCGCCCTTCCACCTTTTTGTTTCCTTGCAAAAAATTCCATCCCTTATTTGGGTTCAAACTTCTCTTTCGGTTTTGCAGTTCTGGCATATTCCAGTCTAGAAATTCAGAAGTCCAGCCCTCTTGGTTCGGTAAAACCTGATTGATGGGGGCTGATGAAAAAAGCATTCGTCTAATATCATCTATCTGATACTGATGCATTCCTCCGTTCTCAGCAAAACCGACCAACACTGAGGTTCCAAAGAATGAAGTCAGTCCAGCCTTGTAGCAGGCAAAATGGGTTATTGTTGCATCGGAAAAACCTAAGAATATTTTAGGATTTTGTTTAATCATCTCGGTGTCAGTATAAGGCAAAGTTCTCAGACTGTCATCGCCACCAATGATGGAAAAGATTGCTTTGATAGACTTGTCTGAAAATGCTTCCATCAAATCATATGCTCTTGCCTGAGGATTTTTTGCAATAAATTCGGCTGACCTCAAGGCATGCTTGGTTTCCACTACATTCAGTTCAAATGTTTCCTGGAGTTGTCGTTTACCGATTTCATATCTGTGTAAAAGTTCTCCTGCCCCACCCCAAGAAAGTGAAATGGTCGCTATGGTGTCGCCCGGCCTTAATAACTTTGGTTTGATAAGATTCATAGTAGGTTTAATTTCTTGATATTTCATGTTTTTAAGGATGGAACTCTCTTTAACTGGCTGCCATATTCACCCTGACCTATCGGATGGTTTTCAATTTTCATTTATCGTAGAGAAATAGACCCAGACAATAAATAATAATTGGAGCGGTATTTTGAACCAAAGATAATTTAGCCCTGGCCCGTTAAAAGTAGCTGTTTGATAATCTAATTGGTTAATGGCTGCATTTATGTTCGTCGGTAAAATCATAATGAAGAACAAAATCAGGAACCAGGCGGTAATTTTTCTGAGTTTATAAATATGAAGTCCAATAGCTGCTAGTATTTCTATGACAGCAGTTATGTAAATAAGCTCTTTCTTAAACAGCATGAAGTCTGAAATCATCAATACCACGCCTTCTGTAAACATGAAATACCCCATAGCCGTGAAAAGCAACATAACAAACATACCGATTCTGGCTAATAATCAAGTGTTGATGTTTCCTTTTGTAAATTTGAAAATTAATTTACTGGTTAAAGTGGCAAGTATTAAAACAAATAGTCGTTTCATTCCCTTATTGACTGATCTTTAAACCAAAAGCTGAAAGACAAATCATTATTTAATGCTTGCGTATTCCTTTTCTACTTCAAGTAGTCTTTTCTTTCTCCATATTCCTCCACCATACCCCGTCATACTACCATCTGTACCGATTACCCGATGACAGGGTATTAAAATAGATATCCTGTTCATTCCGTTTGCATTAGCAACAGCTCTAACGGCGTTCGGCTTTTGAATATTCATGGATTGTTCTTTATATGTTTGTGTGGTGCCATAAGGGATTTTTCTCAATGCATTCCAGACCAATTGCTGAAAGGCGGAACCAGGTGTATGTAAGGGTACAGTAAACTCTTTTCTATTGCCATTAAAATACTCTTTTAATTGCTTTTCCAATAATTCAAAAAGTGGGTTTTCTCCTTGAACAATTACTGCATTAAGTTTTTTTGTTAGGTCTTTGAATTCATTTTCCAACATTCTTCTATCGGTAAACTCTAATAAACAAATACCCTTACCTGTTGCGCAGGCATACATTGTACCTAATGGACTCTCAATGCGTTTTACATCAATGATTTGTTGTGTTCTACTATGATTTGGTGCAGCGCCAAATATATTTTTAAACGAGCTACCAAAACCACTTAAAGAATCGTAGCCACTGTCAAATGCAACTTCTGTGACATTTGCACCTTTTTGGATTTTTTTGAAGGCAGTGTTAAGTCGTAACATTCTTTGATAAGAGTGAAATGTAATTCCATGATTATTTAAAAACCATCTGCGAATTTGACTTGGACTGGCTCCCATTCTTTTTAAATCATAATCTTTAATTCTACCTAGAGGATTTGCTTCAAGGAGATTCAAAATATTTTTTATGTCAGCGGGTGTTTGATTTAGATTTTCTAAAGGTTTACAAACCATGCATGCTCTATAACCTTTTAATATGCACTCCTTAGAGGTTTTAAAGAACTCTACATTTTCTGGTTTGGGTTTTCTCGCAGAACAAATTGGTCGACAAAATATGCCGGTGGTCTTTACGGCAGTGAAAAAAACACCTTCATATTGTGAGTCCTTCTCAAGGATTGCGTTGTACATTTGATTGAATGTCAGTTCCATATGTATTGATTTTTTCGGTAAAAATATTCTGGGAGATTATTAGCTGCAACCGAAAAATCAACAAGCATTTTCTTTAGCGATTTTCTAACAGATTTTGCATCTAATTGTGAAATCCTGATTTATTACATATTCTTTTTACCTTGTTAATATCTGGTATACAATATTTTCACTGTTCATTGTATCCTTTACATTTAATTATTTTTGGAATTGACTTTACTATTCTCGCTTTACGGGTTTTTGATTGTTTTGGCTGAGAGAAATAAAGTAAATATCCCCTTTGACGACCAGGAGTTAATTTCTTGAAAGCAACCTTAAGTTCATGGTTATATGCAAATGCTTCTTCAAGTTCAGTTGGCATATAATATTCGGAAGTCTTCTTCATTTTAACTTCCAACCCTGCTTTTTCTACTTCAATAGCTTCAAAAATATAGGCTTTAATAGTGGGTTTTAAATCTTCTATTTGCTGTACACTGGTAAATCTAACCTGGCGAGCTGATTGCACATTTTCTGTTTGCTGAATCAACAGGCTGTCAGCGTCATTAAGTAAGGCACCTTTATGAAAAAATAAAGCGCAATAGTCTTTAAAGCCATGAATTAAAACTATGTTCTTGCCCTGAAATGTATAGCATGGATGCATCCATTTGAAACCTTCTTCAAGTCCACAACCCAAACAGATATCTCTTAATAGTTTGGATTCTTCTTTCCATTGTTTTGCTTTATTAATGTATTTATCTACTTTTTCCATTTCCCTTGATCTTTAGCTGCTTTTATTAATTTGAGCCCACGATCTGTCATAAGCCCCTGTTGCAGCATGCTTTCGGCACGTTCTATATTGCGGGCACTCCAATTGCTCCTTTTCGGGTTTCTCGGTGAAAATGTTAAGTAATAGCTTTCGTCATCTCTTTTCTTGCATAAGCTATCAATCCAACCAAAACATAGGGCTTCTTCGGTGGCTTCAATTAAGCCAACACACTCTTTCTTACTATTCTTTTTATGAAGAATTAACCAAACTGCCTTTACTGTTTCGCAGTTTTCATTCAACCAATTTCGCCATTCTGCCCTTTTCTTAAAGTACACTGCTGGCTTATCGTCCTTTATTTCCATTAAGATTGTTTCTTATTATTCAATACTTCTCAATAATGCGTGTCGGTCTTATTCTTCCACTTTTTGGTTAAGAAATTTTTCAATCATTGGAACAATAAGTTCGTTTTCTTTAAAGTCAGCATTTATCGTTGTGATTTCTCCAATATACTCTCCGTGTCCACCCGGAATAATTGCTAATTGTGAGTTGGCCATTTGCCTGTGTAATTCAATGGCGTGTTCTGGTGTAATAATATCCTTATCGCCTATAATGATTAAAGTTGGTGCTTTGATGGATACGATTTGTTCATCGGGTATGTCCTTAAAATTTATCATTCGTTTTGCATCCCTGTCATGCATCCGTTGTAGTCCTGTTGAATCCTGTGCCACCTGAAGATAAGCTGTTTTTAACTGTGGTGGCATATTGTCCAGCGTGGCATTTTCCATAAATCCCCAAAACCAGTTTGGAACTCCATGGCGTTTGACTAATGCAGATCCAATTATAAGTTTATTCACCATTTGAGGATGTCTGATGGCTATTTGAATTGTGGTGGTGCCACCATTGCTAAAACCAAAAAAGTCAGCTTTGTCAATTTGGAGGTTTTTAAGAAGTGATGCCACGTCATCCGCATCTTGTTCAAAGGTTACTTCCGTGTTTCTATCCTCTGTTCGTCCATGGGCTTGAAGTTCCATGGCGACCACTTTCCTGTCTTTAGCTAGTGAGGGAATAATTTTCCCGAAGTTTGACTGTATCGTTGAGCCTCCACCATGGATGAGCACAAGTGGTGTGCCTTCGTTCTCCCCATATATCTCATAATACATTTTGAGACCGTTCACTTCTGAATATCCATTTGTAAAAGAAATAGGATCTTCAGCTGTTTTGACTTTATGGATATCTTTCTCACCTGATCCGGCAGCCTTGTTGCATGCTGTCCCAATAGCTACCAATACAATGCATAAAAGTAAGTGCTTCACCTGTTTAAAGTATATATTTTCCATTTTACTTAACATTTTTTACTAGAATATCTAAAGAATGTTGGTTGTACATTATACCAAGGATATTATCAAAAGGGTCTATTACAGAGGCTGTTACAAAAGTCATTTTTCCACCACTTCTGTCGGTTATCGGCTCGTATAGTTTTGCACCTCTCGAGACTAAAGCATCCAAAGTTTGTTGAAGCTCGTCAACGTGCCAATAAACAATTGCTCCACCTACTTCATTTGACGCATTTTGTGGAGCGTACTTTCGGTCAATAATGCCAAGTTCGTGCTGATAATCACCAAGCCTGAATTCAATATAGCCGGGAACATTGAAGTAAGGTTCCATTCCTAATACTTCACTATACCACTTTTTGGCTTCTTCCAGGTTATCCGCATACAAGCTAATAGTTGCAAGTCCCCTTAATTTTATCTTTTGCATATTTTAGTTCTTTATATTAATTGTATTTTTTTATGAGTGGGCCCGTAATATCATGATAATATTGTTACAGCTAATAATATTAATGAAGGCAAAACCTTTAGAAATGCTTGTCCGACTACAATGTGTGAAATGGCTGTGATACCTAAAATTTTCCAAGTTCAAAGGATAGACAATAAATATAGCGGGTAACCAAGTTGGGAAACTATTTCATTGTATCCACCAATTTGTATCTGTTGTTGTACGCCTCCAGCCAACATTCCCAGGGAGAGAAAGCCGGTGGTGATCCAATAAATGATTTTAACTACCCGTCCGCTATGTGTGTATTTTATTTTAGGTGTCATGGGTGTTAGTTTATTAATTTAGATACTATTTCCTGTAATCGATTATGTGCCAAATTGATGCCTTGGGCAAAGGGCAGTTTTAGCATGTTGTCCCTGTCTGCAACTGACCTGAAAACCATCTTTATGATCAGGTTACTTTTAGACTCATCAACACTTTCAAAGTCCAGAAACTCGAGTTGAACCGGAAAGCCTGCATTGTCCATTTCAAAAGTGCGTGTGATACTTTGGTTTTCTATAACATCATGGATAGTGCCGTTGGCACTAAATACCACGTTTCCATTTTCGTCTTTGGTTTCAAATCGATAGCAGCCGTGAGGTTTGTTCTCTAATTTTAATACTTTGTTGCCCATCCACTGCTCAATCAACTCTGCTTCAGTGTAGGCTTTGAATAGCAAATACACCGGTAGGTCAAATGTTCGTGTAATTAAAATTTCTTGTTTGCCATCTATGGCATTGACTTTCGTTTTTTTCTCCATTGATCTATTTTTTTGATTGGTATGATTTCATGACTTGCTCTAGTTTGTTGAATTTATCATCCCACAGTTTTCTGAATGGCTCAATAAACTCAGCTATTTCTTTCATTCCATCGGGATTTAACTGATAGTAAATTTCCCTGCCTTTTTGCTCTTGCTCTAGGATTTCACATTCGGTAAGAATTTGAATGTGCTTGGAAATGGTTTGTCTGGAATAATCAAAATTTTCTGCAATAGCCGTGGGTGTCATAGCACTGAGTGCAACTAATGAAATGATTGCCCTTCGTGTAGGGTCGGCTATGGCTTGAAATACGTCTCTTCTTAATTTCATTATGCAGTTATTTGACTGCAAATATATACGCAGCCATTTAATTGCACAAATTAATGTAGAGATAAATTATTAGGTCAAATGTGATGGAGTAAACACCCATAGCGCCAATTTGTAACTGTTGCCTATTTCTTTTTCAAGAAGCATAAGCTTTTCTAGCTTGAAAATCCCTAACTGCTAAATCCAAGAACCTAAGTGCCACGGTTTTAATCTCTTCTTCCTTCTGCTTGATCACTTACAGCTTTTTGAGTAAATCTTCAACCTGAATTAGTACCTGCTCATCATAGCCCAGGGCATCCGCAGATAAATCTAACCTATTAGCAATCGCTTTAAGCACATCTGCAGGGAATGCTTGTACCCGGCTTATATCGGAATAAGTTTTTCAGATTTACACCGTACTTTCCAGAAAATTCTTTCCCAGAGAGTCGAATTTGCTGTCGTATAATCAATAACGACTAAAAGCAGAGAGTATATTCTTAAAAGTGCAATAATCGCTTATATGTTAAACAACCCCTGCCCTACCCTGAAAGCGTTAACGTTAATTAAATTTAACGCTTATATTAGTCAACACTTCCGATAGTTCAAATTTTATTTATCGCCATTAATACAGCTTTAAGATATATTTTTTTCCAAATTTACCACTCAATGGGTAAATTTGAACCATTTGATGGTTAATTTTGGAAAAATAGCTACTGGAAAATTTTTTACAGAATTCCTCATTTGCTTTTATAACCAACGGTTTTCCTTAGTCTTTTCTTAGCATATTTTCATTGCACAATAATAACACATATTGCACATTCTTCTTTTTAACTTTTTCGCTTTTCTTAGAATTAGAATTAAATTAATATTAAGTATAATAAGAACTATACTTAATATACTTTTTATATGTTTATTTAGATTATATATTATGATATTTTCTTTATTAATGATATTTTTAGTTATTAGCATTATTACTATATGATTGGAAATAATTATTACATATTATCCTTTTTTACCATACTAATCTTACCAAAAGAATGATTTTAACATTTGTAAATAATAAGGGAGGGGTTGGAAAAACAACCAGCGTACAAAATATAGGCGCATATCTCTCCAAAGACCATAAAGTACTACTAGTAGATATGGACCCACAAGCCAATTTGACAAAAGTGTTCGGGTTGAATCCAAAAGAGTACAGAGGGGAAAGCATCGGAGAAGTACTGCTACAAGAGAAAGCAGTGTCAGATGTCAAACTCGAGGGAGAACTAGACTTAGTACCTGCATCTCATCATCTAGAGCAAGTATCAGGTGTACTAACCCAACAGGCCATGTTTCATACTAGACTAAAGAAAGCACTAAAGGGAAACCCATACGATTATGTGCTTATCGATTGTCCTCCTTCACTTGGTCCGCTTACTACCTGTGCCATGTATGCTTCGCAAATGTACTTTGTACCAATGCAAGCAGAATATTTAAGCTATGAAGGATTAGCAAGGTTATTAGAATATGTCGGGGAGATCAGCGAAGAAAATGACACTCAACTCGGAGGTGTATTTCCTACAAGATATAATCCTAAGGCGAGAGGGCAGGGGAGACACTACTTGGTGGACCTAGCCAGGGAGCAATTGGGGGAAAAGTTCATGAATACCTTTGTTAGAGAAAATATTGCACTCATGGAAGCACAAGGCAGTGGTAAGACGATATTTGAATATGATGAAGAATCAAATGGAGCAGTAGACTATACTGCTGTAGCAGAAGACATTATCAAACGAACAAAAGTAAGCGTATGAAACTGAGCAAAAATAAAAATAGTAGCAAAAAACAGCTCAACATGGTTACCAGTGAGCTAAAGGAAGTTAGCAAGACTAATGAGAAAGAAGTAAAGGAAATAGAGTCAGAAGAAGAAAATATCAGAGTTACTGCTGGACTACCAAAAAGTGTACATGAAAGACTTTTAGACCTAGCTTATTTTGAAGGATTGACCCTAGAAGAAATAATGCAGGAGGCTGCTGAAATGATTCTTGAGAAATATAATCCTAAAGAAAGGCCCCAGAAAGTAAAGGAGAGAAGAAAAAAGCCAGGAAGACCAAGAAAAGAAAGTAATAATCAGTGGTAACTATACCCAAAATCCTCGAGCGCAAGGGCAACTCGTTTTTTGAAAATATCATTGCTAAAAAGTCATCTAAATGAAGAATATGGAAATAAAGTTTAATTAAAAAGTATTAACTATACCCAAAATCCTCATTGATTTGATGAAGGCCATCACAACTATGAAATCGAACTATACCCAAAATCCTCGAGCGCGGAAGTGATTTATTTTTGATAACACAACAAGTGAAATAGCTTTGAAATAAGATTTGATGAAAGAATACCAACTATACCCAAAATCCTCGAAAGACATTAAAACTTTTAAAAGACTTTTGAAAATATACTTTTGAAATACTATAAGGCATAACAGGGCAAACTATACCCATTTTCCGCATCATCTATACCCAAAATCCTCGATGCTAACCCCAAAATCCTCACCAACTATACCCAAAATCCTCGAGACTTTTCCACACTGGTTGCTTTTATTTAGGCCGTTTGACTAATTTGCTGTTAACCAAACCTAAGCTATGCGCGACAAGATAGCCAAGCAACATAATGCCATTACTCAGGCCAAGTACCAGATGTCAGGTCTGGAGCTTAATCTGTTTGCCTGTCTTATTGCTATGACCGACTTGGAAACCGAAGATAGACAAAAGGTCATGATTCGTATCAGTGATATAGAAAATCTAGCGGGCAAGAGATACAGATTGCAGGATTATGATCAGGCATGTGCTATGCTTCATACAAGAACAGCGGTTATTGATTACAATGGTAAGAGAAGAAGGTTCAACCTAGTAATTACTTCTGAGCTAGACGACGAACGCAGACAGATCTTATTAGAAATGCATCCTGATATTAGACCATGGTTTATCAATCTTGATAAATACTACACTTACTATCAGCTTTCCATGACCTTGAAGCTCCCTAGTAAATACAGCAAGAGAATCTATCAGATGGTCTGTCAGTACAGAAGTACCGGTGTAATGAAGATTGGTCTGGAAGAGTTAAAAGAAAGGCTAGGAGTGCTCTCTCAGGATCAAAAAACAGGTAAGTGGGAAGATCTATACCCTGTAACAGGAAAGTTCCAACAGCGCGTCTTAGATAAAGCCTGTGAGGACATTAACACCACCACTGATATGCAGGTAAGCTATAAACCTCTGAAAACAGGTAAAAAGACCACAGCTTATCAGTTTAACATCAAACACCGTCCTAATCAACAAACTATTCCTTTTGAAGGAAGAGAAAATATTGCTTCCTCAATCCCTGTGGGTAATAATAAATTACCATATCCTGCTGGTTCACCTGCAGAAGTTCGCCTACCTGCTTACCGTCTGGCTCCATGGCAGGTAAAACGTATTTTAGAAAGCTTTGATAAAAAAGAAATAGGTAAAATACTATACGCGGTGGACCTTGCTTTAGCCGATAAAAAAGTAAGTAATTTAGGAGCTTACACAGCTGCACAATTTGAAAAGCATAAAGCTATTGGCATTTTTAATCAGAGTAAAACAAAAGCTGAAGTGGTCAATTGAATTCTCATCTCTTGAAGAGTAAAGAGTAGCATTACTCGAACTATTACAAATTCGACTAATAATCAAGCCTATTAGTTGAATGAGCACTAATTCCAAGAGCTGTCTTTTCCTTAATAATTCTCAAAAAACAAACGAATTATAATATTTTAGGAGTTTATTCCCAAAATATTATGTTTATTTGGGAATAAATGGAGAGAATGATTGTACAAAGAACATTGCTTACCAATATTGAGCAAGTATTATTTAAGGGGAAAGCCATCTTGCTCATGGGACCAAGACAAGTAGGAAAGACCACTTTAATGGATACTATGTTAGCAAAACGCTCCGAAAAAGTTATGGTACTCAATGAGGATGAAGCTGATGTTCGGCAATTACTGAGTCAAACTACTTCTACTCGTCTTCGCTCTATTATCGGCAATAGTGAAATTGTCGTTATCGATGAAGCTCAACGCATCTCCGATATTGGCATTACTCTTAAATTATTTACTGATCAGATTAAAGGGGTACAGGTTATTGCGACTGGATCTTCAGCCTTAGAACTGGCAGCTAGCATTAATGAGCCTCTTACTGGCCGTAAGTTTGAGTTTATGCTCTTTCCCTTATCCTTTTCAGAAATGGCATCTCATCATGGGTTGCTAGAGGAAAAAAGATTGGTAGAACATCGCTTGATCCATGGTTACTATCCAGATATCGTTACCAGTCCAGGACAAGAAAAAAAGTTGCTAAAGCTTTTAGCGGATAGTTACCTCTATAAAGACCTACTGGCATTAGGCCAACTTAATTAACCAGCCTTACTAGAAAAAATTGTAAGTGCATTGGCTTTGCAGATAGGTAGTGAGGTATCTTATCATGAATTGGGGCAGTTGGTAGGGGCTGATAATAAGACAGTAGAACGCTACATAGATTTGTTGGAAAAAGCCTATGTGGTATTTCGTCTACCCGCCTACAGCCGAAATGTGCGTAAGGAGATCAAGAAAGGAAAAAAAATCTACTTCTATGACAATGGAATACGCAATGCAGTAATAGGCAATTTCTCCCGATTATCAGGCAGGACCGACAAAGGAGCCTTGTGGGAGAATTTTCTAATGAGTGAACGTTTGAAGTTTCTTCATTATCATGACATAGAAGCTAAAAGCTATTTTTGGCGTACCACACAACAGCAGGAAATAGATTACATAGAAGAAAGGGAAGGTAAACTATATGCTTATGAATTTAAATGGAATCCAAAAGCCAAAGTACAATTTCCTAAAACCTTTCTGAATGCTTATCCGGAGCATGAAACGTATAGTATCAATCAAGAAAATGTAGATGAGTTTATCATTCTGTAGGTAGTGCTTAAAGTAGCTCAATATCAAAATAATTATCATAGTTCTTTATTAGATATCCTATTTGATTTATGCAACTTTTTGTCATATAATTGAGTATGATTAGTTAGTATTATTAAATAATAATAACATGACTGAAAGAGCAACATTTTCCTTGGATGAAGAAGCTTATAACTTTCTCAATAAAGTAGGGGGAACTAATAAAAGCGCTTATATCAATGAACTCTTAAAAAGAGAGAAGCAAAGAAAACTAGAAGAAGAACTGCTGAAAGCCAATCAGGAGGAAGCAGAAGATGCGGATTATCAAGCAGAACTTAATGAATGGGATGCTACATTATCCGATGGTCTTAGCTCATGATGTATAAACAGTTAGAAATACGTTGGATAGATCTAGACCCTACCAGAGGAGCAGAAACACAGAAAAAACGACCCTGTGTCATTCTACAGTCAGATATGGTCAATCGGGGAAGTCGTACCGTCATAGTAGCTCCTATTCTTCCTGGTCACAAACCCTGGCCCTTTGCAGTAAATGTCAGCCCTACTAAGGCCAATGGTCTGGATAAAGACCGCCACATTAATGTCAAACAACTCAGAGCAGTAGATGTGTCTAGAGTAGATAATAAACAAGGGGCATTGGAAAGCAGGTATCTTGGACAGATAGAAGATGCTATAAAAATTGTATTTGGCTTAAGTTAAAAGGACCGAACGTTAGTAACCTGAACAAAGAATTACCACAGATAGGAGATAATTCTTTCGTATAGATTGATTGATCTAAACAATCACCATAAATCAAAAGTTAAAAGAGAGAACATGAAAAAAGCCCGGCAAAGTGCCAGGCCTTAGTTCATTTCCATCAAGTAAACAGCCCAATTGTTATTCCAGTGGTATAGTTTAAAAAATCAATATGCTAAAGTTCAAAAAATCTGGAATCACAATCTTACCTGAACAGTTTCCAATACCGTGCCCATTGGTAAAAGTGCCAGGAATGGGCTCTTTTTCAAGTCCACTAAAGCGATAATTCCCCACCGCTGTAGAAAAAACCCATCAGTTCCACAACTAGCATGTCAAGAAATAGGGGAGGGGTCTTGATAGATAGTATTTTCTTCCTATAGGAAAAAGGAAGGTTTTTATGATAATTTTCTGCAAGTCAATTTGGCAGCATTGAAAGTTATAGATTTCAGCAGCTTCAAGCTTTGATGAATGAAAAGCCATGTCATGTATACCTTTTCACACTATGAATGCTGTACCGGGTTTTGGCACTAGGCTGCCAAAAAAAATACCAAAGCAATTGCCATAAAGAGTAGAGTAGGAGGGAAGGAGTTAGAAAAGGAGGCTTTTTGGGTACATCTCACAATCAGAAGTATTAACAGTAAATTATCTATACCCTCCTTCCTTCACTGATCCTCTCGAAGGATGATTAAACATATCATCTATAGATAAAAATTTGTTTTGAAATTATTGAATAAAAGGCTTTTATACTTCAGGATTACATTCCGATACTGTAAAATTTTTCTATTTTTTTCTTATCGTGTACGTACACAATTAAAAATTTACTACTTTACAAGTAATTAAATTGTTTAGTTAATAATTGACTAGTCAGATCCCTTCAGGAAAATTTCTTGAAGGGATTTTGTTATTGAGGGTGGACATTTACTGTAAATATGTTGATACCTGCTTCTATGTAGTTATATCTATTTTGACACTACCCCACCAAAGAGCTTATTGCTACTGCCTAATCTCTCTTCCAAAACGAGAACCTTTGGAGCTTATTTACCCATAGTAAGTTATTTTATGATGAGGCTAAGCCATTGTTTACACCCATTTTGGGTTAGCCAATTTGGCAACATCTTTTATAATTTGTCAAGAGTAAATCATCAGTAAGAAACTTATTTCAGTCATTAATTGTATCTACAGTTAATTTTATAAAAAGCTACTCTAATAAGGAGAAAAACACTTCTTTAGAAATGCTGCGGGCAGAGTTTCAGAATTCAAATATGCTATTGCTTTTTAGGCATACTCATTGAATAATATGCAATGAAATCCTCATTAGAGAAAAAAATCACTTTTGGCTTAAGTCTGTCTTTTGAATTCTTATGCACAACAATTTTTTTACTACGTATTCATGAATTGTATAAACCCTAAAGAAAGAGTTCAACTCTTGTTCTCTGAGAAGTCGCCTCAAGCCTTCCTCTTTCCTGGAATATGGATTGTATCTGATGATCTTTTAATAACAGTAGTACTGCTGTTGATCATTTACCTGTTGTGAAAAATGAGAAAATCTAGAATAACAAAGAACAAACAATTAGAAACTGGAGAATGGCTCCAAGATGTACAACAGCTAGCCAAGATAGGCCTTTGGGAATACACTTTAGCTTCAGATAAACTGGTTTTCTCAGAGCCGCTGTATGAGCTTTGGGAGATAAATCCAAACTCCCAAGGCACACTTAGCTCGGAGCAGCTTCTTAAAATGATACATTCAGACGACGTAGAAGAGGTCCAACAGAAATTTGAAAGTTGTATTCAAGAAGGCAATGCTTATCAGGTGGAATACCGTGTGTTGGTAAGTGGACAGCAAAAATTCTTTGAAACCATTGTCAAACCAGGAAAAGAGGGTGACAGGGTGATAAAGGTCAGAGGTATTAC
This sequence comes from Catalinimonas locisalis, assembly GCF_038039535.1. NCBI lineage: Bacteria > Pseudomonadati > Bacteroidota > Cytophagia > Cytophagales > Catalimonadaceae > Catalinimonas > Catalinimonas locisalis. The sequence goes on from NZ_JBBPHP010000052.1 coordinate 29,735, forward strand.
TCAGGACATTACTGAGCGTAAGCTGGCAGAAGAAGCATTTGCTAGGTCAGAAAAACGTTTTGCCAGTATATTCCGCTTGCACCCCTTACCAGTAGCCATTACCCGTTTAGCGGACGGTAAAATCATTGAGGCCAATGATAAAGCGCTGGAAGTCTTTGGCTTCACTCGTCAGGAGATTCAGCATGCCACGACCTTAGGATTAAACATCTGGGCAAACCCTCAGGATAGAGAATTCCTACTGGAGAAGTTAAAGCAGCAATCTGCTTTACAGTTTGAAGCTACCTACCGCAACAAGGAAGAGAAGGAATGGAATACAATCACCAATGTGGAAGTCATAGAGCTGGATCAGGAGCAGTGTATGCTAATCATACTCCAGGACATTACCGAGCGCAAACAAGCCGAAGAAGCTATCAAAGCTTATTCTGAGCAGCTGGAAAAAGTGAATGCTGGAAAAGACAAGTTCTTCTCCATTATAGCCCATGATCTGATGAGTCCGGTGAATGGGATTATGGGTTCAGCAAATATATTATCTGATCAAATTGAAATGTTGAATCAGCAAGAAATTAGAACATTTGCTGATAGTATTTTCATTTCAGTGAAACATTTGAAGAGATTGCTAAGCAATTTATTAGAATGGGCGAGAATCCATTCAGGGGATATAAAATACCAGCCCAAAGAAGTGAATCTTCACCTGATAGCCAGGGATGTGGTAATGTTACTACATGATAATGCACAAAAGAAAAGGATCAGTCTGCACAACATGTTGCCAGAAGATTTGATCTTACAAGCCGATGAGAACATGCTGCATTCCATGTTAAGAAACCTGCTTTCCAATGCTATCAAATTTTCAAACTTTGGAGGCAAAGTAGAGATAGAGGGTAGACGTCTATCCAACCACCTACAGATAATGGTGTCGGATAATGGTGTTGGTATGAGTGAGTTTGAGCAGCAGCAATTGTTTCAGTTAGGTTCCAAACATACCACCTTAGGTACAGCCAAAGAAAAAGGCACGGGTTTAGGCTTACTACTCTGTAAAGAATTTGTTGAAAAGCACAAGGGAAGCATAGATGTAGAGAGTGAAGAAGGGAAGATAACCACCTTTACTATTACTTTACCTATGTAGTACAGGATGTTGTAAAGTTTAATATTTGATAGTTATTTATTTATGTAAAATGTCCAATCGTATGGGTTTATTGCAGAGTAAAATAAACTGACGTATTTCACATGATTGATAATCCATTTTTTGAATAGATCAAAGATGACATGCTGATCAGCACCGAAGAAGGGCCCATTATTGTAAACGAATTGATTAAGAGCATGTTAGGAAATTTTATAATGTTCAGTAGCTGATGCGCCATATTACTTGTATTAGTCAAGACTTCCTCTGACAGTCGAGGCTTTTTAGATGCGTTTTTTAAGGCATAGCATTCTTGGAATGATCATCGTTTTTAGAGGGGCTCGTAGGAGCCCCTTGACCATTCCAGTCAGTCAGATTATTCCTGGCGGGTTGCTCGCCAGCAGGGCCCGCTTCCGCTTCGTCTGACACAGATAAAGGTACAAAATTTTGATATTGAGTGTGTAACATTTTCTCTTTTGTCAGATGAAGGGAGTCTTTCCAGGTTTGCATTGGCGCCACCGCGGCCCGGTCCTTCCAAAGCAATACTTTCCAGTATGTGTCCTCTGCGTATTGTAATGCTCCAGCCACAGGTCTAAGTCTTTCTGTAACTCATCAGTACTTTGGTAAACCTTTTTTCGGAAAGCAATAGCATAAAATTCGTCCTGCATGGTACGATGAAGTCTTTCGCATATCCCATTGGTTTGAGGGCTTTTTGCTTTGGTTTTGGAATGATCAATGTCCTCAATTGCCAGGTAAAGCTGATACTCGTGATGCTCTCGGTTGCCACAGTATTCCGTGCCACGATCTGTTAAGATTCGCAGTAGTGGAATCTCATGCTGCTCATAGAAAGGAATTACCCTGTCATTTAATAGATCAGCAGCTACTAACGCATTTTTACGGTCATATACCTTAGCATGGGCTACTTTGGTGTAAGTATCTATAAACGTTTGTTGGTAAATTTTACCGACTCCTTTGATATAGCCAACGTAATAGGTATCCTGAGCTCCCAGATATCCTGGATGGTGTGTTTCTATTTCTCCCCGGCATGGAATGCGTGTGCTATTTTCTCCTCCTTAGCCTTCTCCAGAGCCGCTACTTGGGCATCTGTCAAAATTATACCCTCTCTTGCGCCACTTTGGCCTCTAGAGCTTTAAGACGTTTAGGAAAAGTTTCTAGTTGGTGCCGTAACCATACAGATCGCACACCACCAGGAGAAACAAACACACCTCTCTTTTTTAATTCGTTGGATGCTCTGAGTTGGCCTAATGCAGGATGTTCTATGGCTAATTCAACAACTGCCTGTTCTACAGCTTCGTCTACCCTGTTCTTGGGATTGGACTTTTTCCTGCTGATTTCTTGAAGGGCCGAGCTTCCACCTTGTTCATAAAGATCTTTGAAACGATAGAAGCTGTCTCGGCTATAACCCATCACCTTGCAAGCTTGAGATACATTCCCTAACATCTCAGCTAGGTTTAGTAAACCTAATTTGTTTTTAATAACTTTATCTTCTGTAGTCATGGTATAATTATGTTTAAGTAATTGATTTGCTTCACATTCAATTTACTCAAACTGTCAGATTATATCTTGACTACTTCATATTACTATTGATATGTTGGCTAATGTTAAGAAGGATTGAGCACTTTCTATGGTACGTTCGTGATCTATCACCGTTCGCCGGAAGAAATTTAACCAAGCAAACGTCCTTTCCACAACCCATCTTTTTGCTTCTACGACAAAACCTTTTTTTCCTTCTTCTCGCACAGGCACTTCAAAAGTGAGGTTCTTTTCCTCTACTGCCTTCGCAAAAGTACCCCGATAGGACTTATCGGCCATAACTTTCTTTAAGGTTGGCATCGCCTTTTTGCAATTTTCCAGTAAGCCAACACCCCCTGGACTATCGTGGATATTAGCAGCATGCACCTGAGTTTTCCATATCCTTCCCAATACATCAACTAGTATGTGTCGTTTACGCCCATTCACCCATTTGTTGCCATCGGTGCCCCGCTGCTCAATTATCCTAGGGGACAGCTTAACACTCTGTGAATCAGATAGTCCCAAACTGGGGGTAGCTATTCGGTCTTGCTGTATTCTTTCTAGCATGTTCAAAGCCAAATTGATCTGTTCCAACGTCCCATCGCTTGTCCATTTTTCAAAATAATAGTAAACGGCTGACCATTTAGGAAACTGACTGTCTAAGTTACGCCACTGAGCTCCCGTCCTGGCAATCCAAAGAATGGCATCAAACACGTCTCTCAAGGAGAGTTCACGTTTTCTTTGCCAGTTTAAAAACGATTTTATAACTTCCCATTGGCCATCAGTGAGCCGCTCAAATTGTGCTTGCATATCTTATCAGTTTGGTTGCTAATAAGATAAAATGATGGCCATTTTTTCAAAATCTCAATCTCCTAACACGCTCTAACTTTTCAGTTTACTCATCAACCTAAGAAATCAGAACCCAGTGGCAGAACCAGAAATAGATTTTAAGGAGACCTTTAATGCTTTACCCGGTAACTTTCTTATTTTAAAGCCTGATGCTCCTGTCTATACCATTCTGGCAGTCAGTAACGAGCAGCTACAAATTACCGGCACAGAAAGAAAAGAGATAGTGGGTAAAAGTGTTTTTGAAGTTTACCCTGCAAAAGGAGAGACCCATACAGGATCAGGCCCAATAGCGCTAAGAAATTCGCTCCAGCATGTACTAAAGTACATGACTAAGGATTCAATGCCCATGGTACGCTATGATGTGCAAAATGAATCCGGCATATTTGAGCAACGTTACTGGTCAGTCAACAACAAGCCAGTACTGGACAGGGAGGGGCAAGTTGCCTACCTTATCCATTCCGCCATAGACATAACGGATAAGGTAAAATCCCTGACAGAGGAGTTACAAAGCGTTCGTGAAAAAATAGAAGACGAACGAAATCTATTGCAGAACCTGTTTAATCAGGCTCCAGTGGCCCTGGGATTGTTCACGGGGCAGGAGTTGGAAGTAGTTACCGCTAATCAACTTCTTTGCAACATGTGGGGCCACACTCCCGAAGAAGTGCTCAACCGACCCTTATTGGAAGGAGTACCTGAGCTTCAGGGGCAAGAATTTGATGAGCTGATTCGCCAGGTGCTACATACTGGAGAGCCCTTTATTGGCAAGGAGGTAGCAGCCCAGTTGGTGCGCAACGGAACCTTAGAGACGACCTACTATAATTTCGTCTATCAGCCATTGTATGATGAGCAGAGAAATATCCTGGGCGTGGTGGATGTAGCCATAGAAGTGACCGAACTGGTTCAGGCTCGAAAGAAAGTAGAAAAGAGAGAAAAAGCACTGCAGGACCTGAACCAGCAACTTGAAAACAGGGTCAGAGAGCGTACGCAACAATTGGAAATAGCCCATCAGCAAGCCGAACTGCAGTGGAAAGAGCTATTTAATTTGTTTGAACAGGCGCCCGTAGCCATTGCGGTTATCAAAGGACCAGACTATGTGATAGACCTTGCGAACCATAAAGTGTGTGCTTTGTGGGGACGTACGCAGCAACAGGCATTGAATATACCTTTATTTGAACTGCTTCCGGAAGCTGCCGGCCAGGGTTTTGAAGAACTATTAGATCAGGTAATGGCCACCGGTGAGCCTTATTTGGCTAAGGAGTTACCCTCTCAGATCAACCGCAATGGTAGACAGGATACTGTCTATTGGAACTTTGTTTACTATCCTTTTAGAGATGATCAGCAAGAGATCAAGGGCGTAACGGTGGTAGCGAACGAAGTGACTGAGCAGGTATTAGCCCGGAAGAAAATAGTGGAAAGCCAGAAAGAACTCAGGCGCTTTAAGTTCATGGCCGACCAGGCGCAGGATGCCTTTGTCCTGATTAGAAAGGACTGGACTTTTGCCTACCTGAATAAAAATGCGCTGGAGTCATGGGGTTACTCAGAAGAAGAAGCCCGTCATTTGCGGCTAGCTGATATAGAACCTACTTTTCAGGAAGAGCAGTTTGCTCAGATATTTGAAAAGGCACAAAAAGAAAGTATTCCTCCGGCTGAAACCTGGCATAAACGAAAAGGTGGAGAGCTGTTTCCCGTAGATGTGAATGCTGTCGGACTGGAGTTGGATGGCGAACCTTATGTTTTTGCTATCGCTCGGGATATTAGTGAACGCAAGAAAGTAGAAGAAACATTACGTTTGAAAAATAAGGAACTGGTCCATATAAATAACGACCTGGATAATTTCATCTATACGGCCTCTCATGACCTGAGAACTCCAATCACCAATATTGAAGGTCTTATCATGATTCTGCTGGAGAATTTGCCTACTGAAACGCTGAAAGTGAAACTGGTTCAACAGATAATTGATCTGATGCAAGAGTCAGTAACTAGATTTAAAAAGACCATTGCCGTTCTCAGCGATGTTGTTAAGCTACAGAAAGAATACGAAGGAGATGTTGTTTTAGTAGATCTTGAAGCTGTGATGCAGGAGGTGCAACTAGACCTACAGCCAATGATCAGGGAATTTGGTGCAGAGCTGGAAATAGATCTTACAGATTGCCCATTCATTCGCTTTTCAGAAAAAAATCTACGTTCGGTAATTTATAACCTACTTTCTAACGCTATTAAATATCATTCTCCGGAACGCTTGCCTAAAATCCACATTCGTTGCGAAAGCAGCGGTGAATATAAGATATTGACAGTAAAGGATAATGGTATTGGTATGAGAAAGAATGGTCTGGACCAGATTTTCAACATGTTCAAACGTTTTCACACCCAAGTAGAAGGTACTGGTATTGGTCTTTACATGGTCAAGAAATTGGTAGTAAATGCCGGTGGCCATATTAAAGTAGAAAGCCAAGAGGGTGAAGGAACCACTTTCCGTGTATATTTTCCATCATAATATTCATCCACTCCCAGATTTGTACAGGATTTCTTCATCAACATTGGTTCTATACGGGTACTTCAATCATTAATAGCTCAATTCCTCGGGATTCTGCGGTATCGCCCACCATGTTCAAAATCTCATGTCTTATATTATAACTGAAGCACAAAGTAGTGCGAGAAAGGGACGTTTTTAAAACAGTACAAGTCACCTAATCTTATGATCAGGATAGTGTATAACTTTTTTGGTGCTAAATCACTTCTGAAGCCTATCCATAGTTGCAAAGCTACAGAGCAGAGGCAGATAAACCTTTTAATAAAAGAGAGGTTACAAATGGGAAAGCATTTTTTTAACTTATTCAGTAGCTTATTTTTTATGAAAACCTCCGTTAAATTTATCAATCAAGAGCAATCTAAGTTCTTTCCTACCTTAAGAAGCAGAGTCAACCAGTACTTTAAAGACAATAATATAACCCGGTACGGCAATCAGGAAATGGTCATCAAATCCGTGACGCTGATTAGCCTGTATCTTTTATCTTATGTAGCTATTTTAACGCTTCCACTAAATGCGTGGCTATTACTGCCTTTTGCTCTGTTGATGGGTGTTGCTAAAGCAGGTATAGGCATGTCAGTGATGCATGATGCCCTGCATGGCTCTTATTCTAGAAGTGCCCTGGTGAACAAACTCATGGGCAATACGATCTATATGCTAGGGGCCAATGCTTTTGTATGGAAGGTACAACATAATATGCTTCACCATACCTATACCAATATTCATGGTTTGGATGAAGATATCAATACTAAAGTAGTGATACGCTTGTCAAGACATGCACCTTTAAGAAGCTTTCACCGTTTTCAGCATATTTATGTGAACAAAAGTCGAGGATGGCTAACAGGAATTAGAAACAATGAGATGACTTATTACAGGAAGAGTTAGTTTAGAGCAATAGCAGGAGTAGCATTGCCCGCAGCAAATTATTGGCCTCTGTATATCTGTAAACACTTTATTTACCACAAGTAAAGACAACCCAATGAAAATCAATTTTGAAAAACGAGGAAAAGGCAAGCCTTTACTGCTGGTTCATGGCTTAGGAGGGAGTATACGTTCGTGGGATATCATCATTGATGACTTAGCCAAGGCGCGAGAGGTGGTTACCATTGATTTACCAGGGTTTGGAAATTCTCCACCATTGGCAGGAAAAGTATCTATTGGTACACTGTCTGATGCCCTGACAGATTTTTTAAAACAACAAGATCTGTTAGGAATTGATGCGGTGGGAACTTCAATGGGCGCACGACTGGTACTGGAAATGGTCAGAAGAGGAGGAATTCTCGGCGCAGTAGTTTCACTCGACCCTGGCGGATTTTGGCAAGGTTGGGAGAAACATGCATTTTTTGCTTCTATCAAAGCTTCCATTAAATTAATAAGACTTATACATCCACTATTGCCTAAAATATTGTATAACCCGGAGGGGCGCAGCTTACTGCTCTTGCAGTTTTCTACTAGACCCAAACAATTACCCCCGGACATTGCTTTAAAGGAATTAAATGACTATGTAAAAGCACGATCTTTTGATGAACTTTTGCGAAACCTGGTTTATGGAGAAGAACAGAAAGGCCTGTCAAAGGGAACTTTAGACAAACCCTTGGTCATCGGATGGGGGCGTAATGACAAGGTATGCTTCCCGAGACAGGCTAAAAGGGCTATGAAACTATTTCCGGATGCTCAATTACATTGGTTTGAAAACTGCGGACATTTTCCTCAATGGGACCAAACAAAAGAAACAGCGCGATTGATATTAGCTACCACCCAATAAAATTTAAATTGTCAGTTAATTCTTTAGCTTTTATAAAGCCTTTGAACTTCCAACTTAAAGGTTTGAGTAAGCATCGATTATAAAAACTAATATAGCTTTCTGTCCTGTCTGTCAAGGCATCAACAGAAGAGAAATTTCCATTCCTGATCACATGCCTTTGTAATTGGGGTATTCGTAGCATGCAGGTAATTCATTTACTCTAAGAAGACGCAAATCACAGAAATTAAACGTTGGTTTTACTACACACGCCTAATAAGCGACATTATACCCGGATATTGCTGTTTATTTTGCCGTGTAAATATTCAAAGTGTAGCAATCTCTCCAGTAATGAGTTTTGAAAACACCAAACCAGCATACACATGGAGAAAATTGCTGCCCTTAGAGTAAGTCATTTACCTCTACACTACGAATACCCCTAATTATGCCCAAAGAAAACAGAAAACAGCTATGGAGCGAGTTTGCATTATCAACAGAGAAATAGTAGGGTGTGAAAGGCAGGCTTTCAGAACAAGAGATGACAAAAGATTTTATCCTTCCTGATCTTCATTGTACATGCGAATATGGTTGATCACTTGTTCTAGTCCCTGCTGTATTTCAGAACCTTCAGCTTTAAGCTCATTGGCAGAAGTACCGGCTTCTATCTGCTGACGTATATCATACATTTTCTGATAGAAAACTTCCAGACCCAGCATGTTGAACAACATCTTAGCCTTGTGCATCACTTCTTCCAGTTGTTCAGCATCACTCTGCTCCAGAGCGTTGAAGTAATTGGTTTGGAAGGATTCCAGTGAAGTGATAGTCATCTCATAAAACTTTTTCTTTTTTTCTGGTAAACCATCAAAAGGCTCTTCTGCTTTAGCAAAGTCCGGTTCAAATCTACTTCTTTGCATATCCCTTTTTGTTTCTTGATGGACAGGTGTATCATCTGATATATCCTCTACCAGCACATAGGGTGCAATGGTGTTCATGAGCTGTTCAGGTTCAAAAGGCTTGGTGATGATGCCATTGAACAGTTTAGCATCAGCTTCTTTTACTTTGGTCAAAGAAGTGTCGGCAGTTAGCACGATGATAGGCACTTTAGCATAATGCTCATCCAGCTCACGAATCCTGCGACTGGCTTCCAGCCCATCCATCTCTGGCATGCGGATATCCATCAGGATGAGATCATACTTCTTCTGTTGTGCTTTTTCTATGGCTTCCAGTCCATTACTAGCTTCATCAGCCTGCAAGTCCCACCATTCCTCTAGATGCTGCTGCAAGACCATGCGGTTAAAAGCGGCATCATCCACCAGCAATATCAGCATCCCGGATTGTATGCTCTTCTTTACTGCCTGCTGAGACGGACCTGTCTCTTCTTCCGGCCTGAGACTTTCTTCACTGCCTATCTGCTGTCGGAGCGTGAAGTAGAACACAGAGCCTTTACCTTCTTTGCTTTCCACCTGGATGTCACTATGCATGAGTTGCAGCAGGGATTTGGTGATAGACAAGCCTAAACCTGTACCTCCATAGCGGCGCATCGTGGAGCTGTCACCTTGCGTAAACTTGTCAAATATATTCTGTTGCCTTTCTTCTGAGATGCCTGTTCCGGTATCTCTGACAGCAAAATGCAGCTCCACAATATTTCCTTCCTGCTTTTCCAGATGAATCTCCAGACTGATATTTCCGTTTTCGGTAAACTTGTTGGCATTGCTGATGAGGTTGTTGAGGATTTGTGCCAGCTTGTGCGGATCACTGCGCAGGACATCCGGTACATTCTCTGCAACTTTAAAGCTTAGTTCATTCTGCTTTTCTTCGGCCAGGGGGTGATGGGATTGCCAGATGCTGTGGACTAAAGTAGACAGGTGGTAATCTACATTTTCCAATTCCATCTTGCCTGCCTCAAGCTTGCTGTAATCCAGAATGTCATTGATCAGGTTTAATAAAGAGTGTGAAGAAAACTTCAGTGCATTGAGGTTTTCTAGTTGTTCCGAACGGGGATTCTTTTTGAGCAGTAGGTTGCTCAAGCCGATAATGGCATTTAAGGGGGTGCGTATCTCGTGGCTCATGGTAGAGAGAAACTCATCTTTGGCACTGGCTGCTTTTTCGGCCTGCACTTTGGCCTGTCGTAACTCCTCTTTCTCCTGTTTTTGTACGGTAATATCTCTGATTCCAAGCAATATGAATTGGACATGGTCAAGGCGGCGGGCGTTAAGCAGCATCACTCGTTTGCCGATCTTTTCAAATTCATGGGTAACTTCATAATCATTGAATACCTTGTTATCAGGCAGCACATCTTCAAGAAGCATGTGCAACTCAGGAATATTCCACTGACCGTTGCCAAGTTCATAGATCAGCTGATCTTCAGTATCTTGAGAATGCACCTCAAAGTGATTGTAAAAAGCTGGATTGGCTGATTTTACCCGTAGATCAGGGTGGAGGACGAGGAAAGGTTCATGAAGTGTTTCAATGATTTTTTCAGCATAGAGCTTCTCTTTTTGTAGTTTCTTATTTAAGAATTGTAGCTCTTCTTTACTTTTTTGATACTCCTTGCTGATCGCTTCTAATCGCTGGCGTGTTTCTTCCAGTACTGATTCAAGTTCTTTATCTTTCAAATCGGTTGTGGTTAATGAGCAGTATACTTTATTTAATGGGGTAGTCTTTAGCTAAGGTGATTTTGTAATGGAGTGTAAAAACCACATCATTGATATGGGTAAATCTATAGGTGTATAAGGAAGCCTTAAGGGCTGCTAATCCACCGTTGGAAATATCTACATCAGTGATTGTTAACACACTAAAGAGCTAAGCGCATGAAACTTTACCTTTATGCCAATGTATGTCTTGATATCATGCTGGCTCAACATTACTAGAAAAAAATAATTTAACTTAGACTTTAAACATAAGCGCTGAGTTGTCATCTTCAACCGCCATTAAAACCTATAAGTGCTTGGGTGCTTTGGAAGAACATTTGTCTTTTCATAGCTAAAAAAATTGATTCAGTAAAAAATGAATAAAGTAATGATCTTCCTGAGTCATATAACTATTACAACTTGCTTATGTTTTATTTGTTGAAAAAAGAATAGCAAAGACGGCAATGGGCAACCACATTAAGTCTTGAAGCTGCTCTTACTCCACTTTGGTTGTCCGGGTTGCTTTCCAACCACAGGCTTCCACAATACAATTGTATTTATTAATCAAATTTTGTGCCTATTTAATGGCTTATCCTGCAATGAGTCAACAGATAAAAATGAAATTCAGGGCGGAAAAAGGCATTTCATAGATTGTAATATTT
>NZ_JBBPHP010000053.1:0-38400 GCF_038039535.1 Catalinimonas locisalis
ATGACGAGCCGTAATTCTTTAGTCGGCTTTAGACGAACCCAAATCTACCGGGCTTTCAGCCGGTATGTAGTTTAATTTTTGCAGGGAGTCCCTTTTTGTCGGTACAAAAAGCCCTGAAATTAACTAAATCCCACAATCACAATTAAATCAAACGAAAGATGACAATCAAATATATATGTTCAATCCTTTTATTATATCTGTTTTTAGGTAGCAAGGCAACTTATTCCCAGCAGACCCCTGATGTCAGTCAGTATTTAAAGATCGCTGAGGGTGAGTACTCCGCCGATAGGGACAGCGCCAACATAGACCCCTACTATGCGCTCAGAAAGCTTATTATTGGTAACAAACGGTTCTATGAGAATAAAAGTAAATATCCCCGACAGACTGATGAAGACCTGAAATCTGCCGGAAACGGTCAGAAGCCTTTTGCCACTATCGTTGGCTGTGCGGATAGTCGGGTGCCCAATGAGATCATCTTTGACCAGGGAGTAGGTGATTTATTTATTACCCGTACAGCCGGTCAGGTCATGGCGGAGGCGTCTTACGGAACCATTGAGTATTCTACCGAAGTGTTGAACACCAAGCTCATTGTGGTATTGGGCCATGAATCCTGCGGAGCGGTAGACGCTGCCATGAAGTTGCCAGCCAATCCTCCCGGCCATGTGGTTACACTGATCAATGCCATCAAGCCAGCAGCCCTTGCTGCCAAAGAAGCCAGGCTCAATGATCAGGAAAGTCTTGCGCTGGCCATTCGTGAAAATGTGATCAAGCAGGTGAATGAGTTGCGTAGCCTGGAGCCAGTACTGAGCCGCAGGTTTGATCAGGGAGAAATTCTGATTGTAGGGGCTGTATATGACCTTGATTCAGGTAAAGTAGAGTTTGTTGAAGAAACTATCGCTAGTCTGCCCAGATTTTCTGTTGGCAAATAATAAAAACTACATATTTTTGACCAGTCGGTGGAAGTGTCATCGGCTGGCTTTATTTTTATATGATGAAAAAAACTCTTGTATTTATCGTTGTTAACCTTTTTGGTTATTCTCTCTTTGCCCAATCCGGCCCGGATGAAGACCAGTTGGGTGCCTGGTATATGTACTTTTTTCAAAAAAGATTCAAAGAGAGCCAGTGGGGGGTACAGGGTGATTATCAGTTTCGTTTTTGGAATGTAGGTGCTGACCTGGAGCAACTTCTCTTACGTACTGGGGTGACTTATCGTCCCGAATCCAATGATATCATATTTACCATGGGTTATGCTTATATCGGCACAGGTGCTTTTGGAGAGAATGATAAGATAACTGCTGAACACAGAATCTACCAGGAGGCGCTCTTTCCGCAAGTGATAGCTTCGCGTTTCTTCCTCACACACCGCATCCGCTATGAGCAGCGTTGGGTAGAAAGCCAGGACTTTCGGACGCGCTATCGCTACAATCTTTTTCTTAACATACCGCTGAATAAGATGAAACTAGAAAAAAATGCAATTTATCTGGCGTTGTATAATGAGATATTCATTAACGGGCAAACGGAAGTAGGGGATGGACAGCGCGTTCAGCTTTTTGACAGAAACCGCACTTACCTGGGTCTTGGATATGGTATTTCTAACTCCTCCAGGTTGCAGGTAGGGTGGATGAAACAGACTACTGCTGCCTGGGCAAAAGGACAGCTTCAGCTTAGTCTTCATCAAAACTTTTGATAACACAATGCGCGTCTGAACTTAACAACCATCATAATAATTTTAAAAAGCAGAGCAAGAAGCTAATTTGTTTAAAAATAATAGTTTCAAGTACAATAACTTTAGCTAAATAAAAGACAACTCTCTGTAAATAAACTCATGGTTTAAGTAGATTATCAGCAAATCTTTTTTGTATGGTTCAGATAACTATGTAATAACTCTTAATGTATATTCTCCTTTATCTGCTTTTGGAAGGTAGATAGATTTTGCTTGAGCGTCAATTTCTAATTTTAAGATCTCATTTTCATCCTTTTCAACCACCCAACTTCCGGGAGAGAGACCCGCTACAAATACTCCTTGCTTATCTTGAGTTAACTCAAATTTTACTTCGCTTAATAAGTTTGAGTCGGTATTAAAGTAAATGACATAATCAAGTACGCTTACGCCCTGTAAATTTCGTGATACCACACTTTTGAATTCAAGAGGCTTTTCGTTCTCAGCATTAGTTACTCCCATGGCGTGGAAAAAAAGGTCTTTTTGCTTTTCTTGAGGAGGAGAAACTTCAATTCGCCATGCTCCCTCTTCTGAAGCAGAATTTCCCTTCTCAATGGCATAGTTTGTCTGAGTTGACTCTACCCAAAAAGCTTTACAATTGCCACCAATCTTTTTGATTACAGCCTGCTCTCACTAGCTTTGAGAAGCGTATGAGTACTTTTTGGAAAAAGTGAAAAGTGTGGGGATGCTAAAATGGGAAGTATGATATACAGGCGAGGTCAAATTTCATGAAGAACATGTCAAAATTAATTTGACAATACAGATCGTTGACTAGATGATAACAAAAACTTAATATTCAAGTATGATAAGCCAGGCTTTGACGTAATATTTTTGAGTTAATTACTATCAAAAATTATTTCTTAGCATGTTCAAAGCCCCTGAAATACCAAATAAAATTTTAAATTATTCACAAAAAATCCTTAATCCTTATTCAAAAGGAGACTTTGTATATCTGCCAGATGACCTTAGTATCAATATTTATATTATTAAGAATGGTCTAATCAAAATTGGTAGTTATTCATCTACGGGTAAAGAGGTGATGTTTGATTGTATATTTCCTTCAGAGTTTTTTGGTAACCTCAAGTATCTGGAGGGTGATTTTTTTAATGAATATGCAAAAGCACTTGTAAATACCTCTCTTATTGAGATAAAAGTTGATATCTTCAAAAAGTTGATACAATCTGATATAGAAATTGCAAATTGGTTTCATGAAATCTCAACGCTTCGCTGGTACAGGGCTGAATCCAGGCTTTTTCGGATCGCATCAGAAAAGCCTCAAGGAAGAATCAGTCATTTACTTCCTATGCTTTATGAAAAAGTTACTGACAGAAATGATAAAACTTATGAGTTGATTGAATTGCTTAGCTATCAGGATATTGCTGATCTGAGTGGTCTGAGTCGCCAGTCTGCTGCTCGCTTAATAAAGGAATCAATCAGAGAAAAGGAAATATAAGAAGTTAAATAAATTTAAAGTAAACCCTGCTTCAAGTTAACAAAATATGAAGAAGCAGTTAAGAAGACTTAACTGTTAAATTTTAACATTTCTACTCCATAAGCTCCCTCTAGTTTTGCGGAAAATTAAAACCAATAAACTATGAGGAATCAATCTTTACTAATCATTATCTTGGGATGTATGTTGTTGTGGTTCAGCAACATAAGTGTTGCCCAATCCACTGACGCATCTGTTACAGGAACCATCAGTGATACAGATGGAGAGCCATTGCCAGGTGCTACGGTGATGGTAAAAAATCAATCCACTGGTTTTGAAACAGGAACGGTTACCAATATAAACGGTAAGTACGATATTAAGCAGCTACCCCTGGGTGGACCTTATACTGTTATTGCTTCATTTGTAGGGTTTAGTGATACTAAAAAATCAGGTTTTACCCTGAATCAAGGAGATCAGATCGTGCTTGATTTTACTTTGAGTGAAACAGCAAATGAATTAAGTGAAGTTATCATTACCGATCAGGATCTCAGGTCACGTGTTCAGAGAGAAGGAAATGCATTAGCCATCAATGCTGCTCGTATAGAAAAGCTACCTATTGAAGGTCGTAACTTTACCGGGCTTACCAGCCTGTCACCATTACAAGGAGGAGGCAGTATCAATCTCGGTGGCCAGCGGCGCACCTCAACCAATGTAACAGTGGACGGCGTAAATGCCCGTAACCAGCTTACTGCCGGAGAAATAGGACGAGGCCCCTACACAGTTTCTATAGAAGCAATCAGAGAGTTTGAAGTTGCTACTAACGTTTATGATGTCACACAAGGTCGCCAGGCCGGTGGAGCTTTGAACGCAGTGACAAAATCAGGTACCAACGAATTTGAAGGAAGTGCTTTTGTATATCATCGTAACGATGCCCTTGCCAGTCAGGTAGATATAAGGGATAACGAACGTGATCAGGATTTTTACAACTACCAGTGGGGATTTAGCCTGGGTGGGCCAATCATCAAAGATAAGATGCATTTCTTTGTAGCTTATGACCGACAGGATGCAGGGGAGCCGGTGTTTATTACAGACATCAATAACGAAGCTGATGAGAGTCGCCTGGGAATACGTCAGGATACCTTACAAAAGTTCATAAATATTGCCCGTGAGCAGTATGGCGTATCCGATGAGCAACAGGTAGGTGAATTTTCTCGTACCACAGTAGCCAATACGCTTTTTGCCAGAGTTGACTGGCAATTAAACAGCAAACATAAACTTACGCTAAGAAACAACTACACCAGTTGGGATAACCCCCTTAGTGTTTTTGATAACGCGGATATAGAATTGGCAGAAACAGTAGGTAGTTTTGACTCCAATGAAAATAGTTTACTGCTTTCGTTGAGATCAAACCTGAATCCAAAGCTTACCAATGAGTTAAAGGTGCAGTACCAGAGGGCGGAGCGCGCTTTTGCCCCTAACGCTCAGCTTCCTTTCAGTAATATTCCTCGGGCCATTGTCAATGTTACTTCTCCTTTTCCTACAGAAAATGACCCCGACGCCACCCGTACCAGAGAAGTACAAATTGGTGGACAGCGATTCACTCCGGAGACCAATCTGGAGCAACAGTTTCAAATCGTAAATACCACTTACCTTCAGGCAGGAAAGTTCAACTTCACCCTGGGTACCGACAATATGATCACCTACCTGGAAACCTTGCTTTCTAATGAGCAAAACGGACGATTCTTCTTTTCCAGTCTAGAGGATTTTGAGAATATGAATCCCTCTCGTTATGCGCGTGAAGTCCCTCTTCAGGGCCTGCCCATTGTGAAACAAACTGTGCTGGATATGTCACTCTTCGGACAGGTAGAATTTGACCCTTTTCCTAATGTGAATGCTATGTTGGGAGTACGCTATGATGTGACTGCTTTTCTGGATGATGCAGCTTACAATCCTACCGTAGACAATGAATTGGGAATCCGTACGGATAATAAGATTGTAGATTGGAATAACATCCAGCCTCGTTTTCAGACTACCTGGGATGTGAAAGGAAGAGGGGTTGATTTTATCAAATTCGGTGGGGGTATTTTTTCTGCCCAACCTCACTACTATGCGCAGGTGAATAATATCCAGAATAGTGGTGTGCTCTTGGGAGCAGTAGATGTCAGTGGAGATCAGGTTCCCGAACCAAATTTTGTGGAATACCGCCAGAATCCAGGGAGTGCACCCGGTATACCTGAGGGTGCTGATGTGATTTCTACCATCAATGCTGTAAGTGATGACTTTGAAGTGCCTTCTACTTTCAAGGCCAACCTAAGCTATACCCGCCTGTTCGGTGATCGCCTGAGTGTAACAGTAAACGGGCTTATTAGTCGTACCTGGAATAACTATGTGTACCAGGAGCGTAACCTGGTGGATGATCCTTACTTCCGTATTGAAGGAGAAGATAATCGTGGCGTGTTTGTACCGGCCAATACCATAGATGAGATGGGCCGGAACAATTGGCTGGATTCTCGTAAATCTGATCAGGTAGGCCGCGTATTGGAGCTTACTTCAGAGGGTGAAGTTAATCAGATGGCTCTGGTACTGGATTTTAACTACAGAATCGGAAAAGATGGTAGCTTACAGGCAAGTTACACCTGGAATCGTTCGCGGGATAATTCATCTTACAACTGCTGTGTAGCCAATACCTCTACTTTCCTACCGGTGAAAGATGATCCTCGTGCTCTGAACTGGGGTTTTTCTGATAATCATTTTGACAACAAGCTAGTCGTTAACTTTTTAAGCCCTTCATTCTACGGATTTAATGTAGGGGCAACTGTCATAGGAATTGGTGGAACACGCTACTCTTTTCTTGTATCAGGGACAGGTAGCAGCTTAAATGGAGATTTCAACCTAAGAAATGACTTGGCCTATGTATATGACCCCAATGATCCCTCCACGCCTGAAAACATAAGAGAAGGTATCCTGAGTGTGCTGGATGATCCGGAAACTTCTCAAAGCACCAAAGACTACCTTAGAGATAACTTTGGTCGGATTGCAGACCGAAATGCCGGGGTCAACCCTTTCTTCGCCACCATGGATCTAAGAATCATCAAGAGCATATCACTGGCGGGAGATCATTCCCTTGAATTTACTGCTGACATGTTCAACTTCACTAATTTCCTTAACGAAGAGTGGGGCGCTGATAATAACCTAAGCAGCAGTCGAAACCTATTACAGATAAACGGTTTTGATCAGGAGAGCCAGAGC
Organism: Catalinimonas locisalis; assembly: GCF_038039535.1. Lineage (NCBI taxonomy): Bacteria > Pseudomonadati > Bacteroidota > Cytophagia > Cytophagales > Catalimonadaceae > Catalinimonas > Catalinimonas locisalis. The sequence continues at coordinate 6,399 of NZ_JBBPHP010000053.1, forward strand.
TATCAGTACAGTGTGCAGAGTGGGGTAGGTACAAAACCTATCAATGGTACACCCTGGAGACTTCAACTTGGGGTGCGGTATAGTTTCTAAGAATAATATAAGAGAAAGCCTCGGGTTGCTGAGGCTTTCTTCATTTTATAATAACTCATTAGGCAAAAAGACATATCATGAACAAATACTTTTTTATTGTAATATTGAGCCTTACAAAACTGTTTGCTTTTGGTCAATCTACCCCATCAGAGCATGTGGTGCTCATTTCAGTAGATGGTTTTCGTCCTGAATTTTATCAGGAAGAAAAATGGCCTGCTCCTAATCTAAAGCAAATGGCTCAGGATGGGGTGTCTGCCTCAGGCGTTAGAGGAGTTTTTCCTTCTGTAACCTATCCTTCTCATACCACAATGATCACCGGGGCAAAGCCTATTGATCATGGAATATATTATAATGCTCCATTTGAGGCTGAAGGACAGACGGGTAGATGGTACTGGGAAAGTGAACTGATCCAAGTACCAACCTTATGGGACGCTGTAAGAGAGGCAGGTTTGAAAAGCGCAAGTTTCATCTGGCCGGTATCTGTCGGGGCACCCATTGACTACAATATCCCTGAAGTATGGTCGCTGGAAGAAGGCTACGGTAGAATTCAGCCGATGCGTGACCATCAGACACCGGAGGGTTTTTTGGAAGAAATGGAAAAAGAAGTACTGGGAGAGATCAACGAGCGCACATTCAATGGTGATTATTTAAACCGTGAAGACAGAATAGGAGAAATGGCTGCCTATGTACTGGAAAACTATAAACCCAACCTGATAACTGTTCATTTGATAGCGGCTGACCATTTTCAGCATGAGCAGGGTAGGGAAGGAGAAAAAGTACATCTTGCGATTGGCGCCATTGACCGGGCAATCGGAAAGATCAAAGAAGCAGCGGAGCGGGCAGATATTCTGGACAAAACTACCTTTATCATTACCGGAGATCATGGGTTCGTAGACATTCACACTACAATAGCACCAAATGTGTGGCTGGTTGAAGCTGGTCTTCTGGAAGATAGGAAGGACCGGGGAGAATGGAAAGCGGCTTTTCATACCTCAGGCGCTTCAGCATTTCTACATCTCAAAAATCCTGATGAACAGCAAACCATAGAGCAGGTAAAAACGATTTTGTACGAACTGCCAGACAAATACCAGAAGTTGTTCAGAGTAGTAGATAGAGAAGAACTAGATGAAGTAGGAGCAGATCCCAATGCTGTGTTAGCTTTGGCTCCTGTACCTGGTATCAACATGTCCTCCTCAACCTCTGGAGAAGTCCTAAGATCGGCGAGTGGTGGTACACATGGTTTTTATCCGGATTTCAAGGAAATAGAGACTGGTTTTGTCACTTGGGGAGCTGGAATCTCAAACCGAAAGCAAGTTCCTACAATCGGACTGGAAGATATTGCACCCATAGTAGCCTATCTTTTACGGCTTGAGTTCAAGCCTAAAGATGGAGTGTTATTTCCCGGAATAGTTAGGTAAGTATGTACAGTTTAATTTTATTAATGTCAATTATTTTAAGGCTTATAATGCATTCTACATAGAATTCATGTGCCTGTATATGAATGAAGATTTGGTTTTTCGGAATGTATCTGATAGAGAAGTGGACTTGGAGGCCTAATGGCGTTCAAAGGGCAGGCTCAAAAAGCCAAAGAGATCTTTAGTGAGCGGGAGCAAAATATTTCAGATATTTTGGTTGGCGCTTATTTGGTCTTCGCCTGCATTGACTATATTGTTGTAGTAGCTGTTGATATCTATGTACATATGAAATCCGGTGATACAATACTTTTGCAAGGTAAATCTTCTTTTTGCTTCCAGGGTAATGAGATCAGCAGAATTTTAAATGAGCGTAAAGGTTTATTCTAGCCCTTGAAAGAAATTATCAAACAAGTACTGCACGACTTTTCTGGTGTTTTGAGCGAGGAGCACTATCCTAAAGGTTTCATGTTACACCGTCAACAGACGGTCTGCAAGCACATCTATTTTGTTACTAAAGGTGTTATAAGGTCCTTCTATCTTAAAGATGGAAAAGACATCACTGCCCACTTTGCCATTGACATGGGGGTGATTTCGGCAGCCGATAGCTTCATCTTTAATCGCCCCAGCCGCTACAACCTGGAAGTGCTTGAAGACACTACAGTGTATACTATGACTCGTAATGAGTTGGAAAACTACCTGGAGCAACACCCTCATTATGAGCACACTGCCAGGTTGTTTGTAGAAGAGCTCTACATGGACCTTGTGGATCGGGTTGAAATGCTAATGTTCTACAGCGCACAAGAGCGTTATGAGGCGCTTGTCCTTCAAAGTCCTGATATTGTCCAGCGGGTCAGTCTTGGTCACATTGCTTCTTACCTGGGAATCACACAAGAAACCCTTAGTCGTGTCAGGGCGGCTGCACGATGATTTTTTTTGATAAATGTCAAAGGGTTTTACTGACCAGTAGATCAACTTTACGGGATACACCATCTACCACATTGATATGATCCGCAAAATAAGCTATAAAAGTTACCAGGTACATGTACATCTAGAAGGGGAAGGAGGAGAAGTAGTTTTGATGTTGCATGGGTGGCCCAGCAATTCCCACCTTTGGAAAGCCCAGCGAGATTTTCTCAAAGATAAATATAAGGTCATCACCCCGGACTGGCTAGGCTTTGGGAATTCGGATAAGCCCAAAGCTCATCAATACTCTCTGGCCAGTATGGTAGAAATTCTGGACAATCTTGTTGAACAGATGCTTCCTCATGAAGAAAAACTTACAATTATAGCCCATGACATTGGTGGTCCTGCTGCCCTGTTGTGGGCCAGCGATCATCAGGATAGAGTCAATTCTCTTATCATGCTAAATACCCTTTTTTATAATTTCCAGACGCCACTTGATAAGTTAGGACACTTTGTTTTCAACTTACCGCTCATCAATCGTATCCAGTTGAGCGACTTTGGATTGAGCAGCCTGGTGCTGAATCTGCTCAAAAACAAGCAAAAAGATAGTCTGCAATCAGCCTGTGAAATGTTAAAAGGACATGAAGCCTGGCCGCATGCAATCCGTCGCAAAACGATTATTGAGCCTTTGGATAAAGAAGGTAGAAAGCAGGTAAGTAAGCTAGCCAGTACTTTTAAGACGTTGACTATTGATAAGTACCTGATCATTGGACGTAAAGATCCTTTGTGCTTTGCCCATATGCAGCGCATCCATGAAGAAAACACAGAGGTGCCTGCCTATTTTCTGGAAAACTGTGGACATTATATTCCTCTTGACCAGTCTAAAATGTTGAATAAGCTACTTGAGCAGATTTTAGCTCCATCAAGCCAGGAAAAGCAGAAAATGGATTATGGAAATGCATAGGGTTGTGTCAACCAAGCTGAAGAACTGTAAGCTGCAAGTAATGAAAAAGAATATTCCAGTAATCTATGGGCATCCTGATCCAGAAAGCTACAAGTCTGCATTAAGTCCAGCTTAATTAGAAGGCGTACTTTTTAACCACCCTGATGTGGAAATAATCAATAATAATAAGCTGAGTTTAAATCCAAATCTCAGGTTCGGCTATCGCCAAAGAACTGAGACAGAGCCAGACTTGGTGTAGACTCAGGAACAGATTATCAATGCCAATCACCTGGTTTGTGTGTATCCGGTATGGTGGTGGTCGGTAACCGCCTTGATGAAAAGGTATTTTGAAATCCAGAAGGTACAATTCTCTATGAAGCGTTTCAGTTTTTAAAATCATTGGCAGTTGCGTCTACACTTTACTTTATTTTATGAACAGAATTATAGTTTTTAAGAGTGTCATGGTAGTGACAGCTTTGCTGGTCACCTACTTTTCCATTGATATCCTGAATGCGCTTTCTTTTTCTTTAGAAACCCTTCCTGAAAATGTTTACCTGAAAGGCTTCCTGTGGAGACTTCTGGATTACAGCGTGCTATTGCTGGTAGGATGTTTGCTTTTCTGGAAACACCTGCCAATACTGCTGGGGATGCGTCATTCTTTAGCAAAAAGTTTTGCTTTTGCGTGTGTGCTGCCTATGTTCATTATTTTTCCTTTCTACTTTGAGATGAACCTGGCACTGGATGTGATAGCAATTTTCAATCAAGTTCTATTGCCTGCTTTTTTTGAAGAACTGGCCTTCAGAGCCTTGGTGTTTGGTGCTTTGTTCGGATTCTGCCGCTGGCCATTCTGGCCGGCCGTACTTATCAACGGGATTGTATTTGGACTGTCGCATCTGTACCAGGCACATGACCTAACCGGAGCCATCAAGACCTTTTCAATCACCTTCATAGGAGCAGTCTGGTTTTCCTGGCTGTATGTAAAATGGAACTACAATCTTTACATTCCATATTTCCTGCATATGCTGATGAATTTTTCCTGGTTACTATTTGAAGTAAGTCCGGGAGCCGCTGGCAATACGGTAGCAAATGTGACACGCTTACTGACTATTTTTCTATCAATTTATTTTACATTCTACCTCAGGCATCAAAAGCTTCCCTTTTCCTGGAAAAACTTTAAGGTCATTCAAGATGCATAATGAAGAAATATGAAGAATGGTTTATAGCCAGATAAGTAGTTATTTGATACATTGGTATAGGTATCAGAATGTAAAATGTGGATTTGATACGAAAAACGAATTATCTGAACCTTATCGTAAGATGATTGAAAAAATAATTGATTTAAGTCACGTAATTGATGAGCAGACGATCACTTACAAAGGCTTGCCTGCTCCCATCATATGTGACTATCTTTCACGCAAAGAATCAGAAAAATATTACCAGGAAGGTACCACTTTTCAAATAGGAAAGATTGAAATGGTTTCCAACACTGGCACTTACATTGATGTGCCGTTTCATCGCTTCGCTGAAGGTGAAGACTTGGCGCAAGTAAGCATTGAGCGTCTGGTCAATCTCAATGGTGTATGTATAGATGTATCTGGTTTGGATCGGAAAGCAATTGGAAAAGAAGTCTTTGATGGTTATGAAGTTAAGGAAAAGGCTGTCCTAATATTTACGAATTGGTCGCGGCATTGGGGCACTGATTCATATTTTGAAGCACACCCTTACCTTACTCATGTAGCAACCTATTTAAGTCAGCAGAAAGTAACTATGGTAGGTATTGATTCCCACAATATAGATGACACTTTAGGCAATCAACGACCTGTGCATACTATTCTGCTAGGTGAAGGTATTCCTATTGTTGAGCATTTGACTAATCTGTCGGAATTGACAAAGTTTAAACACTTTGTATTTCATGCTGCACCACCCAAAATTTTAGGAATGGGCACATTTCCTGTAAGAGCCTTTGCTGTAGCTAATGAACATGCTTTGATATAACCATTAAATTTATGAACCTCAACCAAGTCACCATACCTTCCCTTGATCTGGGTAAATCAGTGCCTTTTTATCAAAAACTAGATCTTAATCTTATCGTAGAGGCATTGCCTCACTATGCGCGCTTTACCTGTCCGGAAGGAGATACCACCTTCTCCATTCACCAGGTAGAAAGCATAGCTGAAGGTGAGGGCATTTATGTATATTTTGAGTTGGAAAATCTGGATGAGCATGTCAGACTGTTAGTTGCTGAAGGTATACTGGTTAACGAAATGCCCACTGACAAAAGATGGCTCTGGCGGGAAGCCCGGCTTAAAGACCCTGACGGTAACCAGGTGGTTCTCTATTGGGCCGGGGACAATCGCCTCAATCCACCCTGGCGGATTTGAACTCATATTGCTATAATCACAAGACAAATAATGAAAAATCTTTTCATCAGGCAGGAAACAGAAAAGGACCATTCGCAAGTGTATGAGTTGATCAGGTTGGCTTTCCAGCATGAACCTCATTCTGACCAACAGGAGCATCACCTGGTGGAAAGGCTGAGAAAATCAGAGGCTTATGTGCCTGAGCTCTCCCTAGTCGCTGAAAGAGATGATCAGCTGGTAGGGCATATTTTACTTACGAAAATTAAAGTGGTCTATCAAAAAGATAAACATCTCTCACTCGCCCTTGCACCCGTATCGGTGCTTCCTTCATTTAGAAATCGGGGAATTGGAGGAGCACTGATCAATGAAGCGCATGCCGTGGCCCGTCAGTTGGGTTTCTCTTCGGTCATCCTACTGGGACATGCAGATTACTACCCTCGCTTTGGCTATCGTCCAGCCAATCAATTTAATATTCGCCTGCCCTTTGAGGTACCGTATGAAAACTGCATGGCCATTGAGCTTAAAGAAAACGCACTGACAGATGTAAAGGGCATGGTGGAATACCCCAAGGCATTTTTTGAATGAGGTAATCATTTGATATAAGTCAAATTATTACACTTTAGAAATAGTGCTCAGGTATCCGGTTAAACAGATTGGATTTTGTAAATAACTTGGTTGAGAGTATTTACAGAGCTTAGAATAAGGGTTGGAATATACTAGATAAACCTTTTTCCTTTTTCTTGTAATAGTTGTGCAACATGAATATCATTCAACCTCAAGCCTGGCAAGAATTGGTTCGTTTTCTTGCTGCTCTGAGCATGAAAATAGATAACCGAAAGAAAAAGTACAGTTCATTGTAGTCCTCCACTCGCATTGGTTGTTAGGTTGCTATAGAATAGGAAAGCGGAGCAGAAATGCTTCTACACCGCTCCCTGTAGGATGGGTTACCTTATTCTATTGCTATCCTCTGTTACATATGTCTAAACCCCGAAATTCAAAATTTAGGATGACTTATATTTTTACAGTAATTGAGATTATATCAGTTTAGATCCCAAAACAGCGGATTATTTAAATCGTCATCAGCAGCTATTCTGGCATAATTTGCTTCATTGAAAGTTTGTTCAGTACCAGGAATATTGAAACGAACTGGAGGTAAAGTTTGAATATTGTTATTATCAGGTTGAAACACCAAATCAATTTTATCCAAACGTCTAAACTCTGCCCAATTTTCATAAGGTTGAATGATGTTGTAGTGAACCCACTTTTGCGTGGCGATAAGTTCAAGTTTTTCATCACTTGTAGTAGCGGCATCCCAGTTTACTTCAGCTCCAGCCAGATAGGTGGATATGTCTTCAGCAGTTGGCGTTGTGGGTGCAGGAGCAGGGCCGGGATCATTAGTTACAGCTCTGATCCTTACGTAATGATCTACTGAATTAATGACAGACATCTCATATGAGGCTTTGGCCATGGCATCATCACCTGACTTCAAATAGTATTCTGCCTTATACAAGTCAACTTCAGCAGCATTAATAATCAGTCCCGGAAAATACCGATTCCTGGCGTATGTACCTCTGTTAAACTGCGCAATTAAACCTTCACTTACCTCATTAGCTATATCAACAGCATCAGCAAGCTGATCAATTCCGTTATAATCCCCTTCAGCATTTTCTCCCGGTTCCCAGATATATGGTAATCGGGGATCGCCTGTACTGACCATCTGATCGAGAAAGGTTTGTCCCGCAAAGCTTGAATACCATCCTTCGGCATCATTCTCAAGTGTAGTTAAATTTGAATTAATGGGTGTCCCAAAATCCACAACATCAATCTGAATGTTCTGATCATTGTTCTCAACTACCGGGTAATTCGCAGGATTACCTAATATCTGACCAATTTCAGAACTTGCACGAGTACTGAATTCAGGAACATCCTGAACCCTGGTGAGCATTCGTAACCGAAGAGAGTTGCAATACCTACGCCAGCTATCAACATCACCATCGTTCACATAGTCCTGAATGGTAAAGGAAGACTGAACAGTAGCAGCCAAGTCCACAGCATTCATGTCATCAGCGATAGTAGCCAATTCATCCAACATATAAGTGTAGATAGTGCTGGGATCGTCAAATTCCGCTAACGAAGCCACATAATCACCATTATTTTGGCTTAGTTTTCCAGCTTCCAGGAATGGAATTGCACCATACAGGTCAGTGATTCGCTGGGTATAATCATACATGTAAACCTTAGCAGCCAGCATAAAGATTTTCTTGTTGGCCTGCTCAGTTTCTGTTGAGTTATTGTAGATTTTTTCAAGCTCTCTAAACTGAAACAAAGTCCCGTAGTAATTGCTCCAGACCGCATCAGAACCAGACGATGGAGGTATATATTGATTGGGTTCATTTTCCCAACCGATTATCTGCATATAGCGGTTTAAACTGGTTCTTAGCACGACAAAATAATTCCAATATTGTTTTAAAACATATTCCCTATTTTGGAATAAAAAACCTGTGAACTGGCGGTCAATTGAAGTATTTGCCAGCTTACCAGGATCTACATATGCCTCCTCAAAATCCGTTTCGGTACAGGAAAAAAGGACTGAGAAAATGATTACTGTTACTAATAATATTTTTTTCATGTCTATATAGTCTTTTATTTAATGTTTGCATAAAATTTTTCCCTGATGCTTTCGGGACTAATTTTATGCAAATTAAAATGTTCATAATTAGAAGCTGGCACGTAATGTGAATCCCATAGATCTAAATGCCGGATTGTTACCAGCAGTATTGATGTTTTGATACCACCGGGTTCCTGCAGTAGTTTGCTCGGGATCCAGATCTTTGATCGTTCTGTGCAGAAAGAACAGGTTTCTACCAAAAACTGAAACAGTCAAGTCCCTTGCACCAATCTTCTCAGAAATAGATCTGGGAATCGTGTACCCTAAAGAGAGCTCACGCATCTTGATGTAGTTATTCTTGTTAACATACAGCTCGTACCGGGATGATCCATACTGTGGACCACCCCAGTTGTATGTACTTGCATAATACAGGGACTGAGGAATCACATTCGTATTTGGTTCTCCACTTTGCAACACACCTTCTAGCAATATACCATCTTCGTATACATTTTCGCCGTTTGGTCCATTTGGCCCTGTAGCCGCGTCAATCTGAACACCTTTTCCGTTTTCATCAATATAGTAGGTAAGACCTCCACGCTCAGCATTCATTCCATTCAGACTTTCTTCAAGCAATCCACGACTGATCATCCAGTATATACCTGTAGGCATGATGCTGGATCCAAAACTAAAGTCCATGAGAACATTTAAATTGAATCCTTTATACGAAATATTATTGATGAAACCTCCTATCACATCGGGCATAGCGTTTCCTGAGTTGATCCACTCATCTCCATCCAGCTGATATAATCCATTATCCTGTACAATCCTATTGCCATTGTCATCTGTTTCAACCGGGTGTGTATAGATGTCTCCCATAGGACGGCCTACTACTGAACGTACCTCAGCCGCGTTACCATCATAGTTCGCGTGAATGAGTTCGGTTGAATTATTTGCCAGTTTTTCTACTTCGTTGGTATTTCTGGCCAGGTTCAACATGACATCCCAGTTAAAAGCACCATTGTTGATTACTTGAGCATCAATCGCTAACTCCATTCCCTGGTTCCTTAGAGTACCAATGTTGGTCAGGATAGCTCCGGCACCTGTACTTTGAGCAATATCTAGAGGAAGTATCTGATCCCTGATTTGGGCATTGTAGTAAGCGAAGTCAAACCCTATTCTGTTGTTCAAGAATCTTCCTTCTAAACCAATTTCAAATTCATACTTCTGTTCCGGTCTGATGAGATCATTTCCAAATGTGCCTCCCGGGATAAAGGTGTACAGCGGAGAAACTCCAGAAGCCTGTACGCCGAGCGTGTTCTGCGTGTAGGCTACATTGGCTTCGTATACACCGGGGTAGTTACCTACCACACCATAACTTGCTCTTAGCTTAGCGAATGAAACACTGGCAGGTAGGGATAATAGCTCAGAGAATATAAAACTGGAATTAACTGAAGGATAAAAAAATGAATTGTTATCCGGGTTCATAGTAGAGAAGCGATCTCTTCTTCCTGTTCCTTCCACATACAGAAAATCTTTTAAGTTAAACGTAACTGTTCCAAAGTAGGCATCATTCACACGATTGACTCTTCTCAAACTAGTATTTGCCTGGTTTAAAGATGAGCTTAGATCAAAAAAGTTCTCTGTTGCCAGACCGCCATTAGTTCCGGAAGACTGATAGACTTCTTCTTCAACTCTTGCTGAGTATCCAGCCATGGCTGTGATTGACAAATCTTCCGTGATCTCACCATCATAAGTAAGCAATGCGTCTCCGTAGAGGTTGGTTAATCTGTTTTGATCAATACTAAAACCTCCAGAGTTGCCTATTACTAAAGGCACAGTTGTAGCATTTTCATTCCGGAATGTTTGTGAAGTGAAATCATTGGCTAGTCGGCCTCTCAAACTCAAATTATCAGTGAACTGGATAGTCTGAGTTATACTGGCCAGAACCCTGTTATCGGTTTCAAATGACTGGTCCCTGTTTACCCGCCATACATAGTCAGCAATATCACCCCTAAATGGTTGATAAATAATATTCTCATCAGGAGTGGCACTCTCCTGAGTCCCTGTTCTGAACCGATAACCTAGACTGGTTTGGTAATTATCAAAGTACCATTCTGCTCGCTCAAAACGGTCCATCATACCAGTAAAATTGTTGATCATTCGGTCAACTTTGTAAGGTCTGTTCTTGGTGTACTGGTTGATGTACTGCACGGAAACATCCGTCTTTGACCACTCAGCCAAGTTAAAGGATGCATTCAGATTGAAGACATTTCTCTCATTCTTAGATCCAAAACTAATCATCTGGTTATCCTGACGTGTGTAGGAAAGTCTCATGTTAGCCTTTTCATTCGCTGCAGACAAGGCGACATTGGTCATTTGAGAATTTGCATTCTGAAAGAGGTCTGCATAAGAACTATTTGAAGCAGTGTAAGGAACAATCTCGCCTGTCCAGGCACGTACTGGCTCACCGTCAAATACTGGCCCATAATTTCGTGAATCATTCATCAGATACCGGTTACCTTCACCGTCATCGATAAAACCATCAAGACCCTGGCCAGCATCAGTCCAGGATAGTGGTAGTCCTGGACCTCTTACATTTTGATACCTTGGTAAGTAAGCAATCCTGTCATGCGTATAGGAAGTAAAAACCTCTACGCCAAGGCCCTGTGTTCCTTTTCCTGATTTGGTGGTGATCATCACGACACCATTATTGGCTTCAGAACCATAAAGCGCAGCTGCAGATGCTCCTTTTAGAATAGTAATGTCTTCAATATCAGCAGGGTTCAGGTCATTCAGACCATTACCTCTGATTCGTTGATCGTTCCAGTAGCTACCGTTGTTGAACTCACCACTTCTGATGGGTACTCCATTAAGGACAATCAAGGGCTGAGTATTACCTGTAATAGAAGCAAAACCTCTGATATTAAAACTGATACCAGAAGTAGCTCCACCAGGAGTAGACTGAATCTGAACTCCGGGTGCTCTGCCATAAAGAGAAGCGCCAAGCGTTGGTACGGCTGTTCGGTTAATATCTGCGGATTCAATCGTACTTACGGCATATCCGGTTTTCCTTTTGTCTTTCTCAATACCGTAAGCAGAGACAATCACTTCTCCTAATTGTTGAGAACTAACAGCAAGTGAAACATCTACTACTGATTGATTATTGACAGGAACATCTTTGGTCTCATATCCAATAAATGAAAATGTTAAGGTAGCATCATCTTGAACGCTGATGGAATAATTACCATCACTGTTTGTGACCGCACCTTGCTGAGTACCCTTAACAATCACGTTCACGCCTGGCAAGGAAGACCCATCATCGGCGCTGGTGACCTTTCCGCTAACGGTACGTTGTGCAAAAGCAACACTTACCGTGATAACGAAGAATAACAATGTGGTTAGAGCTTTTCTCATAGTAAAGAGTAGTTATGTTTGAATATTAAAGCTGTGGGATAGCTTTATAATATTATTATATTAGAATATGAGAACCTATATTTTTCTGTCATTTTTACTTTCTCTAAGAGAAAATTTTTCCTTAACTCAATAACTTTTTATCTATGCTTGAGTCACGATGACCATTATAGCAATAATGATAAATAAAGGATTATTGATAAGATTTGCTGTGCAGTGTAGGGCAGTGTGAGAGAAGATAAGTACATGTGCAAATTCTACTTGTCAATATGTCTTTCCATCTGAGCAAATATCATGAATTTTTCTCTTCAGCTAGGTTTTTACGCACGATCTTGTAAAGAGTATACTTAGAGATGTTACACATTTATAACATCTCCGGGATTTCAGAAATACTATGATCTTTATCATGGTAAAGTTTGACGAGTAACTTTTGCTTCTTTTTATCAAGTACAAGAGGACGGACACCCATTCCTCATGTAACTCTTGCTGACAATAAGCCATCCTGAGTTTTTCACCGGATTAAGTACTGAGAGGAGAACTTCTTTCAAATTCAGCAAAAGTCCAGAACAAAGACTGGGCACCCCCTAAAATTGAGCTTTCATCCGGAAGTAGTCAGGGCGACCCAGTAGTATCAATAGATTCCTGAAAGCTCTTAAATGCAATACCTACAATTTCCAACCTGGTCACCAGTTCAATCAAATTCCAAAAGGTTCTTCTGAGACGATTTAGTCTCCAGACTACCAAATTGTCTCCTGCTCTTTCAATTTAACTAGTCCTGGCAGCTAGGTTCTGGCAAACGAAATAGAATCTTCAGGTTTTGATCATGGTTTGTGACTTTTCAATACCAAAATATAGAGGTACGTTTCAAAAAGGTCAAAATTTGTAAACTCATGCTCATTATGGCCATTTAGTACTATAAATAATGGGCTGGGTTTGGGCATTTAGTAACTAAAATTTTTGAATCAAATTAATAAATTAGAGTAGGAGAGTGGATATTAATAAGCTTTTTAGGATGATCTCTTTGATTGCTATAGTTTTCTAAGCACTAAGCCATCTAGCAACCAAGAAAATGCAATCTACATTCAGACATAACCTAACCTAATCTGATTTATAATGCGAAAGTAAAAGCTTTTCAAGTTTTCATCCTTTTACCACTGGGCAAATAAACTGGCCTCTAGGGTTTGGTTAATCTTGATGTTGTCTAATGTATATTCTTCGTAACGCTCGCCCTCCCGGTAAGAACTGATATTGTGAGGAATGAATAAGCCGTCTACTTTCTGATAGTCATCATACATCTTGTATCTGTCTATTCTCTCCTCATGGACAAGGGCATATACCCGATAAGTTTCAACATCCATGTAAATTAAAGTCTTTCCTCCTAAGGGTAATCCATTTGTGATCACCAATTTATGGCATAGTTTACCGTAAGCCTCCATCTGACCTTGATATACCACTCTACTATCTTCATAGGCGGAAATAAGTAGGGGAGTAGGCCCTAACAAATAAGTTGAAAAAGTAAATGCATGTATTGCTTTGACACGCTCAAGATCAGACTCTGGGTATACTAGTTCATGTTTAGAACGATAGCTGTAAAATTTGGCTTCTTCATGGTTGACGATAATGGCAGTGCTAAGTTCACCTTCACTATACACATTTCCTCGAAATTGATCAGGGTACTGATAATAGTTCGTTTGATTTTTTGGCATTTGGTCGCCTAAGAATCTGCGATGGGGAGGCATATCAATAGGAATCGCCCAATAAGACTGTTCAGCGTAGCAAGTCTTAATTTGTTGCCAGGCCTGCTGTCCTCCCATGGCCTCAAAATGATGATGCAAAATAGTATCCAAATTAATATCTTGTGCTGGGGATAAGCTAGTAATAAACACCGCTAGGATGAGAAGCAAAGAAGGTTTCATAGTTATGTAGGTTGGTATAAAAAGATTAAAAAAAAGTGATCAGATGAAACCACCATCATCATTTTTTCCATTCGGTTCTCTATAGCTTTGACAAGCCAGTTCCACCCACTATCTCTGCATCTGATGCAAGAATAATCTCACTTATCATGCCAGCCTGTTACGTTATGAAAAGTATAGTAGAAGAGGCTGTGTTTAAAAGTTTTTTTTTTAGGAGTACAAGGTATTGACTTGTCTCGTTCTAAAGCATAATATTTTTTTAAAATGTATTGATCAAATACCTTATATTAAGGAAGTTTCAACTGACTTAATACGCATGGAGATTCAAGAAAAATCAGAAAATGGTCTCACTGAAAAGGAGGTCTCTTTAAAAAAGAAAAGAAAGATTAAAGGTAGTAAATGGAGAAAATCCGATAAGCTTATTAGCCTGATTGCTTTGTTCATTAGCCTGGGAACCTTTGTCACCTTTGCTTACCAGAATTATCTGATACAAAAGCAGCAGTACCGAAGTGTGATGCCCTACTTGATGACTAATAAATTCACTGGGTATGATGATAATCAGCAAGCGCTAACAAATATTTATATTTCTAATAATGGTGTAGGGCCAGCTTTTATAGAGGAAATAGAAATTAGGTATGAAGGGAAAGTGTATCATAGTGTTGGGGAGTTTTTATATAAGGGAGTTTATGCTACTATTCCCATTAAAACTGGAATGACCGAGATCATATCAGGATATGCAATTCCATCCGGTGAAGGTGTTACATTTTTAGACTCCAATGATTCAACTGCAGCAAAAGTTTTGAATGAAGTGTATACGAAAATGGAAATGAAAGTCACTTACACTTCCTTATATGATGAGAAATGGTCTATATCTTCAAAAGATTTGAAACCTGTGCAGTTAGATTGAATCACTTTCAAGTGTCCGATACCGGTCAGTATTGTCCATTTTTAAACAATTAACTTACTAGAAATCAGCTCAATTTCTATCTCAACCCAACTGGCATAGTTATTTCCAGTAGATAGTTATGCTAACCTTAATTTTTTAGTCATGCTCAAAAATTTTCTCACTGTTGCTTTAAGAAACTATTATAGACGCAAAGTTTACTCAATAGTAAATTTGACGGGGCTTACCTTAGCACTCACCATCGCAATACTTGCCATCCTTTTCATTAGGCATGAAATGAGTTATGACGCTTGGATGCCCAATCAAAAAAATATTTACAAGGTATACAGGCAATGGGGTAACTCAGGAGGGACTTCTTATACTCCGATTCCTTTGGCTGAAACTTTGGTGAATGAATTCCCTGAAGTGCAGCATGCCACAAGAATAGTGGAAGGAGAAAATGTGCTGCTTACCTATGATGATAAAGCTTTTTATGCACAAAAAACGGTTTTCACCGATAGCAGCCTGCTCAAAGTATTGCCCCTGAAGCTCAAGTATGGAAATGAAAAATGGGCTCTGGATCTGGCACATGCGGTTATCCTGAGTGAACAGGCAGCTGAGAAGTTTTTTGGGGATGAGAACCCGGTTGGAAAAAGCATCAGAATCAACAGCGAGATAGACCTTATGATTTCTGGAGTGTTAGCCCCCCCAGCGGGTAATACCCACCTGGATGTGGATATTTACTTTACAGCCCCGGAGTTTTTTGCTTCCACCTCCTGGACAGGGAATAACCCGGCTACCTATGTTAGCTTAAATCCTGAGTCTGATACGGAATTGCTGGAAACCAAGATGACAGATAGGCTAAACCAGTATATACAGAAAGAAATAACAGATTTGGGGATCAGCTATGAAAAGTTTCCCAACTGGAAGTTACAGCCCATGGCTGATATACACCTCAATCAGGCAGATGTATCAGGTCCTTTACAAGGAAAAGGGAATATCAGTAGTATGTATGTCATTGCGCTGGTAGCTTTGGTAATCCTGATTCTTGCCAGTATCAACTATATGAATCTGGCCACAGCACAGGCCAGTCAAAGAGCCAAAGAAGTTGGCGTAAGAAAAGTAACAGGAGCCAGCAGCCACTCACTGGTTTGGCAGTTTCTTTTGGAAGCCATGCTGCAAACCCTGCTTACTTTACCCCTGGCAATACTGCTGGCTGATCTTTTATTGCCTTCTTTTGAATTTATCATAGGCAGAGAACTGTCTTTCTCTTTAGACATATTGACGGACCTAATTCCCTATCTCTTGCTTACTGTGTTGTTCTTAGGCCTAATATCAGGTAGCTATCCTGCTTTCTTTTTATCCGCATATAAGCCTGCTGAAGTGTTGAAAGGTAAGGTTCTTCGCAAGAATAAAGGGAAAATGCTACAAAATGCGTTGGTGATTACTCAGTTTTCCGGAGCCATGGTGGCTGCTATTCTCATGTTCATCATATACCAGCAGGTAGAGCATATGCAAAATAAAGAACTGGGATTTCAGCAGGATCAGGTTGTGGTAGTACCTATCAACACTGCAGATGGTGGAAAGAGGATTGCTGCACTTAAGCATCAGCTACTCCAAAACTCCAAAATAGAAAGCATAAGTACATCTACCGCGCTGCCTGGTACAGCTATTTCTGATTATGGGTTTGACATATCAGGGATAAGTGATTCCAAAAGCGTGGATATTTTGTTTACTGATACAGACCTTGCCCAAACCCTGGGTTTGGAAATGACTGAAGGCCGGTTTTTTTCAAAGGAATTTTCTGCTGATACAGTGGATGCGTATGTGGTGAATGAGGCTTTTCTCAAAGAGTTTGATATCAAAGACCCTATCGGGCATCAGATAAAATTCAGTGGCGATTACAACAGGCCTTATGGAACCATCATCGGTGTAGTGAAGGATTTTCATTACCAAAGCCTGAAGCATAGCATCAGCCCTCTGGCCTTCAGGGCAACTTACAGATACACAGGGCAACCTTACTATGCATCTATCAAAGTGAGTGCAGATGATATCGGCAGTACCATATCTGTGATAGAAGGTTTCTGGAAGAATATTGAACCTGAGCATCCATTCCGTTATTCATTTCTGGATGAAGATTTCTCTGAACTTTACCTTGAGCAGCAACGGCTTGGTAAAACACTTTTGTATGCTTCATTGGTTGCAATTCTGGTAGCAACCCTGGGGCTGTTTGGTTTGGCTTCTTTCCTGGCAGAACAACGCACCAAAGAGATAGGTATTCGGAAAGTATTAGGAGCAAGAGTAAGTCAGATCGTATACCTGCTGGGAAAAGACTTTCTTATCATGATTTGCATCGCTGGCGTGGTAGCTACTCCCATTGCTTTCTGGTTGGCTCAGCAATGGTTATCCTCTTTTGCTTATCAGACACCGCTTAGTCTACTGCCAGCTCTGATTGTCATTGTCTCTGCACTTATGGTTACACTTCTCACGGTTTGCTCCAGAGGTATCTATGCTGCCAAAGTAAATCCTGTGAATAGTCTGAGAAATGAATAGAAGTGCAAAAAGGGCTTTTTACGAAGGGTACCATGATAATTTCACGGATTAATTGACAAAAATGTTTGAAATCACTTAATATTTAAGTACAATTACTAGTAATGATATAATGCTTCTATAATTTTATTAGTGTAAATTATCACAATAGTGTTCAGGAGATTAGCAATTTTAGTATTAGTAATTGTTCCATGTGTAGGCTATGCCCAAGAAGGGCTTGGATATAAAAAGAGCGGGCTCAGAGTGGAGTATGGTACTTCTGCTTTTAGAGTGGACACTGCCAGTGGAACTTATTTTGATGGGGCATGGAGCCGACAACTTTCTAATAGAGTAGGGATAGAAATTGTTATTAATCATTTTGATATTTCGGAGGTAGATAGGTCTACTGTCTTTAATGAAACTTTTGGCTGGGGGCAGAAAGCAATATTATTTATCACTTCATTAATAAGCAAAGAGTAAAGTTCTATATAGGGGGAGGGTTGCAAATCTCTCGCTTAGTCTATCAAACTACAACCGGTCCCAATGCTACAGCTACATTCAGAAAACGAAACTCAGACACACCAATATTACAGCTAGATGAAAACTCTTCAGGAAGCTATAATTCCGTTGCGCCTGGAGTAACCTTACTGGCAGGCATGAAATTAAAGATTGTGGATAACTACTATCTGAATATTGAACCGGTTTTATTACCACCCCCAGGGCCAGTACTAAATACTTTGCGTATAGGATTTGAAGCTCGTTTTTAAGAATAGTCTTAGAACTGGCGATTATATCCTAAAAAAAGTTATCAAAAATATTCATATAGATAGTTCATAATCAGGTTATTATGCTTGCTAATAACTTTTCAGAAATCATCATTTTTAGTCTCAACTCTCATGACAATACTGTGCTTTTAGTTCATCAGTAATTTTAACACTCAGGATTTCCTGTAGCTTGTAAAGCGTATCACAAACCTGATCATTTTGCCCCAGATTGGCATAAATTGTGGCTCTGTTCAAATGCCAAGTCTTTTCAAAAGGATCCTGTCGGATTAATTCGTTGATATAGAAAAGTGCCTTCTTAAAATTTTCTTTTTCAAAGTGTTTATACATTTTTTCAATAAGCTTTTCTCTTCTAAGATTGGGAGGTCTTTCCCCATAGCCTACAACAGATATTTCTTCCATAAAATGACGTTGATCATAAGGTGTCCTCAATGCTATGATACCCTCAATATTGAAACTGATAAGAAAGAGCATTTTGAGAGTATGAGTAAGATGAGAGGTATCTGGAAGCCAGTTGTTTTCTACACTCTCAAAGGCATTTTCTATAGCTTCTTCTATGCCATAACCCAGGGGGTTTAAAAACTCTATATTTTCATAAGTACCATCAGTTTCTACAGTCAAAGCGACTATAGCAGTGCCCGTTCTTCCTGCTTGACGTGCCTCTATGGGATATAGCAAAGTTTGACTTATCTGAGAATAAAAGGCTTGTGCTCCTCCTTCAAACCGTTGTTCAGGGAATTGCTGCACCTGAAGTGCCGGGCTCTGTGCAAGCAAACAGGATGATTGTATCAAAAAGAAGAGTAATAGAGCATTTTTCATGGTAAAAACTGCTAAAAGGCTTAATTTATCATACATTTTGTGAGGGTAGTATTTCAAGGAGACACTATTAAATATAGATAATCTTGAGTAGAATGCTTATAAAAAATCACATCAATCTAACTGCTATTACCTAGAGAAATAAGTATCCTAAGGATACACATAAGTAAAGCATGTGAAATACACATGTTCCAATGTTGCCTACCAAATAATTTAAATGAATTTTATAGATATAAAATATGCTGAGAAAAGTGCGCTATGTAAGGCAAGAAAATCAAGCTTACCTCAGGGTTGGAGTAAAATGGCTCATTAGATAACACTGTGCTCTTTGATTATCAGCACACCCGAGCGGAAAAGGCTATTCTAAGTATGCTCAAGAACTTCATTGGATATCTACTGTCTGACGGCTACACTGTCTACAAGAAGACCGCTAAGAGAGCAGAAGTCACTCAGCTTGTCTGCTGGGCTCACACTTGACGAGAGTTTGGAAAAGCATTACATAAATGACAAAGCAAAAGCTCAGATTGCTTTACCACAGGTACAGCAGCATTATGCTGAAAGAGCTCAGGTGATGTAACCATATTACCAGACATTGAAACATATGTCTTATTATATATCCTGCTCGTCTCCTAACTTTCAGCTAGCTGAACTTTATATCCTACCTATCTTAAATATAGCATCATGGAACGCCCAAAAGAAGTTATTCACACTACAACAGGACTTTTTCACTTACAAGGCATTTACTTTCGTCTACCAGGCTTTGTCCTCTTCATTTTTTTAAGCTTCCTATTTTATTCACCTTCCTATGGACAGGAAGGTATGGTGTATGAGAAGACAATTCAGGTTGATGGAGTAGAACGCGAATATCTTCTATACGTGCCCTCAACTTATTCTGGACAGGAAGAATGGCCCTTAGTGTTAAATTTCCATGGTTTTAACAGTGGGCCCTCACAGCAATTGGAAATCTCTCAGATGAATGCTTTAGCTGACGCAGAGAGTTTCCTGGTTGCCTATCCTCAGGGATTGCTGGTAACAATTTCGGTGCTCAGCGAAACGGGTCCTGGTTGGTTTATACCAGTTCCTGAAATAGAAGCAGAGGAAAATCAGGATGATCAAGCCTTCGTAGATGGGTTAATTGACCTACTGGATGATGAATTTAGTATTGATTTATCCAGAATACATGCTACGGGTTGGTCAATGGGCTCAATGATGTCGTCTTATCTGGCGTGTGCTTTATCAGAAAAAATTGCCTCAGTTGGCGGAGTAGGAGGGGCTATACCGGAATTGGCCATAGCAAATTGTGACTCTAATCGGCCATTTTCTGTACTTTCAATACACGGAACAGCCGACCCGATAGTTCCTTACGAAGGAGTTCCTGATTTCATTCCTCCTGCAGATATAGCATCAGCGCTTTGGGCTAACCAAAACAACTGTGAACAAGAGCCAATCATTACTGAATTACCTGATGAAGATACGGAAGACGGAAGTACTGTTACACGTTTTGATTATCCCAATTGTGATGAAGATACGGAAGTAGTATTGTACCGAATTAATGAAGGCGGACATACCTGGCCGGGGGGAGGTCCTTTACCTGAATTTCTAGGCAACATCAATAGAGATATTAATGCAAGTGCCATTATTTGGGACTTTTTTGAGCGAAATCCTCATCCAGATTTAGTACCCATTCCTTCAGGAGAAGTTTACAAACGCAATATTATTCTGGGGAACACTATGCGTGAGTATTTATTATATGTTCCTGCCGCATACGATGGTCAGGAAGACTGGCCCCTGGTACTTAATTTTCACGGTTTCAACAGCGGACCGGAACAACAAATGGCTTTTTCTCAAATGAATTTAGCGGCTGATGACGCTCATTTCCTGGTGGCTTACCCGGCAGGTTTAACGGTCAATAACCCCCTATCGGATCAACAAGGCCCTGGTTGGAACGTGATTAATGCTACTCTTTCAGATAATGATGATATTGATTTTAGCCGTAAGGTAGTAGAACATATTGCTGCTGACTACCAGGTTGATCACTATAAAATACATGCCACAGGATTCTCAATGGGGGCCAGTATGGCTTACGAAATAGCTTGTCTGGCTCCTGATCTCATCGCGTCAGTGGCTGCCGTAGGTGGGACAATGGATCAGACGATTATTAATCGGTGTGAACGGGACAAACCAATATCTTTGCTTCAGATTCACGGCACAGATGACCCAATTTTACCTTTTGACGGAATAGAAGTAGGGGGAGCTGTCTTTCCTCCTGCTCCTGAAACTGCCGCTTTTTGGGCTGAGCAAAGTGATTGTGAGCTGGAACCCGAGAGCGAGGATTTACCGGATAATGATACAAACGATAATAGTACTGTTACCCTATTTGTGTACCAAAACTGTGATGACTCCGAAGTACTCTTTTATCAAGTAAACGGTGGCGGGCATAGCTGGCCGGGAGGTAGCGAATTTCCCGAATTTGTCGGCGCGGTGAATAGAGATTTTAATGCCAGCGAGGAGATTCTGGCTTTCTTCCAACGTAATCCCCACCCTGACCTGGCTGATGGAGGGCCTGGGGAGTTGCATGAATATAGCTTTATGCATGATGGTATAGAACGCAACTATTTACTCTACGTTCCGGAAGATTATGATGGGCAGGAAGACTGGCCTTTGGTGATGGTTTTTCACGGTTTTCGTATTGATGGCAAGTTCCAGATGGAAGTTTCTCAGATGAACCCGGTAGCGGACAAGGAGAAATTTTTGATAGCTTACCCGGAAGGCTTACCTGTTCTGTATCCGCTTACCGGCGAAATTGGAACCGGCTGGATAATCCCTGGTGCTTGGGAGCGCGAGGAGCATCAGGACGACATTGGCTTTGCCAGTAAAGTCATTGATGATGTCAATGATCAATACAATATTGACCTGGCCCGTGTTCACGCCACCGGGTGGTCAAACGGAAGCCACTTTTCGTTTTACCTGGCCTGCGAATTATCCGACCGAGTTGCCTCGGCCGGTGGCGTAGGAGGACATACGACTTACGCACTGCAAAGCAGTTGTAATGCCGAACGACCGGTTTCTACTATTCTCATCCACGGCACGGATGATATTTTAGTACCGTACGAAGGTATTCCTGACCTTTTCCCGCCCATACCCACTACGCCCGAATATTGGGTATCTCAAAACAACTGCTCACCAGAGCCAACCGTCACCGAACTGCCTGATATAAATACTGAAGACAACAGCACTATTACCCGGTACCAATATACCAGCTGCGACGATGAAACTGAAATGGATTTTTATGTAATGAACGATGGCGGGCACACCTGGCCCATGGGTGGCTGGCCGGATAGCGAAAGATGGGGAAACGTATGGCCAGAGTTCTTAGGTCCGGTCAACCAGGATATCAACGCTAGTCAGGTTATCTGGGATTTCTTTGAGCGAAATCCCTTTCCGGCCCCTTCTATTCACCAACTTACTTTGGTAAATGCTAAAACCGAAAAGGATATCCAACTACTGCAGGATGGCAATGTGCTGGATCTTTCGGAGCTCCCCCGGGCGCATTTAAACATCCGCGCCGATGTTTCCGGTTGTGTGAGAAGCGTAAAATTTGAACTTAATGGTGAAGAATTTAGTGTTGAAAATTTTGAGCCTTATGCCATGTTTGGAGATCAGAATGGGGACTATCGTTCTGGAAAATTTAAGCCAGGTCACTATGAGCTTAAGGTGACTCCTTACACTGCATCCGATGCAAGGGGAGATGCAGGACAAGCACTTAAGATAAACATACAGGTAGTAAAGAGTAACACTGTGGCTGACATAGTAAAAAGGAGTTCAGAGTATTCTATATTGTTGGAGGCCCTGAAGAAGTCCAGATTACTAACTCAACTTGATAGCGAAGGACCATATACACTTTTTGCTCCTGATGATATAGCCTTTTGGAAGGCATTTAAGGTATTAGGCATCAAAGGTGTTGAACAGATCCCTGATTATTTGCTTAGGAAACTATTGATGTATCACCTGGTTAATGACCAGATACTCACCGCAGATATTTCTGATGGTCAGGAACTAAGTTCGTTACTGGGTTTACCGCTCACCTTAAGCAGGAATCAAGAATATATATTTGTCAATAATGCATACATCACAAAAGCTGACCAGGAAGCAACAAATGGGGTAGTACACACTATCAGCGATTTGATACTTCCTGATGTCAATGCTTTACTCTTCGGACTTGAAGCTTTGCTAGAAGATAGAGAAGCTGCTATAGCCTCGGTAAATAAGCAGGTTCTGGAAATTATAGCATCACCCAATCCTGGAGCTAGAGAAGTCAGCATAATAACTCAAGGTATGGTGGGAAAGAAGCTTACAGTAACCATAGTAAACTATTCAGGGCTTCAAACTAAGCAGTTGGAGTATGACTTGAGTAGAAAAATGGAAGAAACAAGGTTAGATTTTACGGATTTCTCAAAAGGTATGTATATCATCCATGCCCAAGTTGGTCATTTACAGAAAGACTTCAAGGTGATGCGTTGATAATTGATGTTAACTATTCTCTAAGATCAATAATGCTGAGAATTATCAGCCCTATTATTCTCTAATGAAGTAGGTGAGGTAGTACGAAAAAGGTCCGTGGCTGTTGCACAACAATTTT
Source organism: Catalinimonas locisalis (assembly GCF_038039535.1). Classification (NCBI taxonomy): domain Bacteria; kingdom Pseudomonadati; phylum Bacteroidota; class Cytophagia; order Cytophagales; family Catalimonadaceae; genus Catalinimonas; species Catalinimonas locisalis. The sequence goes on from NZ_JBBPHP010000053.1 coordinate 29,691, forward strand.
CTACATTAGATGAATGATTTTTATCTTTATCTATGGTAGGAAAAAAGATATATGAGCAAAGAACTCTTTTCTCTTTTTCTCTAGAGGAACGGGTTCCTAATGATAATCTATACAGAAAGTTGAAGGAGGTAATAGATTGGACCTTCCTTTATAAAGCTGTTAAACCTCATTACGGAACATGTGGACATCAAGGTTGCCACGGTGGCCATAGATCCTGTAATCTTCTTCAAATTCATGCTTATCGGTTATCTAGAGAATCTAAACTCAGATCGGGCTATTATTAGAACAAGCGAATTGAGGCTAGATATTCTCTATTTCTTAGGCTACAACCTAGACGGTCCCCGCGGGATGAGAACTTGCCTTGGCATAGCACATTGTCACGTACTAGGCAACGTCTTCCGAGTGAAGTCTTTGAGAAATGCTTTGAGCAGGTATTAAAGCTCTGTGTTGAAGCTGGTTTGGTGGAAGGTGGCCGGCACCCGGAGAAGTGCAAGCGATTGACGCAGCTTATGTGGGGGCAAATGCCTGCTTAGAAAATATGCAACCTAAAGATGTGCACATAGAATGGTATAAGAACGTTCAGGTATTCAAAAACGAAAATCAGTTAACTTAAAAAAGAGCATCTCTAAAGATGCTTTACAGGCGCTACCTAAGGAAAAGAAGCGTCTACGTTTCAACAAGACACATTATAGCCCTGCTGATCCTGATGCTCGCATAGCCAAAAAGAAAGGCAAACCTTGCAGATTATACCACTTGTCAAGTTTGTCTGTGCCCGGCACCCGGTTGATACTTTCCGACATGTAATTACCGGGCCCCGGGGGCTCACGTTCAGTCAGATTTTGCTGATGAAAAAGATTCTCGGCATTTAATTGATATTGTTGACCAAACAAAGCAAAAATTAAATGACTTAGACCGGAAAACACACAAAGTCTTAGCAGATGGATAATAGTGAAGCCCAAGACCCACAACTGGATTTCATTTATAGCGATATATCCGCTTTAAAAGCTGTATCCTTTAAGACCTTTATGCGCGACTGTGAGAAGATAAAAGGAAATGATGATGAACTGTGGTCTTTGATTGATGAAGAAAAGAAAAAGGTTCATGTTTTTTTACATGAGCAATATGATAATGTTATGGCCACCTATGATCCGAAGGTCGTAAAGTTTAAAAAGAAAAGGCAAGTTATTATATCTGATAGAGCTGCTAAAGATTTATTGTAAGGATGTATTAATACAGAAAAGTAGGTATGGCATACTAGGATCACTCTATCTTTCTGAAAAGGATGAGCTTAGGCCTAAGTAAGGGTTGGGGTTTGATTGAGCGCTACTCAAAAGACATAGGCCTAGCCCTTGACAGAAGCTTGCCGGGCTATAAAGGGGACTTGAGTAAATCACAGATCAAAAAGCTAAGAAATGATTCATGTACATTCATTAGCGAGGCTTTTAAAACTGAAATAGAAGGCAAGCTTCAGGAAATGAATATTCCGGAGGTAAGTATTCAGGTTCAGGATTTTAAAGACTCAGATTCTGATCCTTTCATATCTGCACCTGCAGGAATTAGAACAGTATTTATGCGCTCCTCTTCTGGTAGGAACAAAGTCCTTTTTACAGTATAGCTCACCAGAGACACATAACGATACTTTTCTTTGCCTCGTTTGGTGGTGTAATGTTGCCAATGCCAGATATTTTCGTTTTTTTTTGATAAATATCAGAAGATTCCGTTTCTAAACCGGAAAATTCCGTATACTTGATTAAAGATTGAAATCATGGCAGTACAACATAAAGATATAGAAGAGTTATTTGTAGTAAAAGACAATCTTAGATTGGTTTTCTTGCGTGATGAGGGGGTGGATGTACAATATTTTGGAGCTCTTCAGTCTCACGCTAGTCTTCCTAAAGCGGCCTTGGCCCATTATTTAGGAGTTGACCCTACCACAGTGGATAACTACCGGAAAAATAAGAAAAAGTTTACGGGAGATTCAGCAGAAAAGCTTCTTAAACTTCATCGTCTTTTTGCGTTAGGAGAGGAGCTATTTGGTTCTATAGAAGAGTTTATGGACTGGCTTCATATGCCTTCCCCTGGACTTGAAGGTCAGAAACCAGCAGATATGTTACACTCAATTACAGGTATAGGAGAAATTGAAAAACAGCTTAATCGTATCATTCATGGTTATGTTGCTTAAGCAATAATTTCTTCTATGCTGCTGTACAGAATCATTTTTGCTAAATACGCTGAGTCCAAGTTTGCTCCGGGAGATGCAGGACGCTGGAATGAAGAAGGCCAGAGAGTACTTTATACCAGTACTAGCCCTGCACTTGCGATGTCCGAAACCATGGCTCATCGCTTAGGTCAAGGTTTTCTTTCTGCAGGATATAGCCTCATCACATTTGAAGTAGATGACAATATTGCCATTGAGGAAATCAAAAGGTCTCAACTACCAGAGGATTGGCGCTTGTACTCAAGCTATTCCATAAGTCAACCCTTAGGGTCAGCATGGTTTAAAAGGCAAGAAACATTATTACTACGAGTACCTTCTGCTGTAGTACCAAATGATTACAATGTAGTAGTAAATGCTACTCATCCTGATTACGACTTACTTAAAGAGATAAGCAGAGAGGCCTTTCCTTTTGATGATCGTTTCATACAGGCAGATCAGGAATTGAAAGAAAGCCGTACAAGACAATACAGAAAGAATCGTAGTAAATAGTACCTTTTTGCATGCCATGCTGAATAGTCCTGGAATGACTTGACAGATTTGAAGGGTTTAAAGGTAGTTGATTAATTTGTGATGGCTCTATAGATACGCTACACTTTCCACGTCATTGATAATTGCATTTTGTATAGTCAGGTAAAGTAAAGAATTATCCGCAACTCCATGGCAGCAGTTGTAACTTATTTGATGCATTTTTTTAGGTATGCACCTCTTGGAATGCTCAGTGGTGTAGATGTTGTCTATTTGGCTGATTTTCTCTTTCTTTTTATTTGTCCAAGCTTTTTGGCCCAGAGGTAATTCTGCTCCAAAATAGGCTCATGATCTGGGTCATATTTGTCTATGACATCATCCCAAAAAGGAGTCATAGATGATTTTTCAGAGATTATGTCAATAGGCGTTTTGCCCTGTAAAGAACTATGAGCCCGGAACCAGTTATAGTGGAATTGCCACTCTTCCAAACGATCATTGAGTTGAGGGTCCTTCAGGTTGGCCATGATGTAGAATTCTTGGAGGTCCGTATGATGGCTCCGCTCTACTTTTCCATTTAAATGTGGAGACCGAGGCTTGATAGGCCTGAATTTGATACTATACCTTTTCATCTCTTCCTGGAATACTACTCCAAAGAATTCTTTGCCTCTGTCAGTTTGAATGGTCTGAATAGGGAAAGGCATCTGTTCTATAATCCGCTCCAGAAAATTGACAGAGTTTTTAGCTGTCCTTCTCTTGTATGTATGCATAACCCTAAAGCGACTACAGTCGTCCACTGCTGTATACTGGTAAATGCCGGTGTCTATTTTACAAACATCTATCTGTACTCTTTCACCTGGAATATTCTTGGCATAACGTTTAAAGGACTGGGTTTTTCTATAGCGCTTTAGTAGTCTTCTGCCATACCTTTTCAAAATCCTCTCTACTGTTGAGGGAGATATCTTAATTTGATGATGCTGCAAAAGATGTGAGCATATTCTGATCTTCCCAAACCTATAAGTGTCTCTGATATCCAGTATCAAATTTATTACTTCATCATCCCACTTCTGTCTGGCCAATTTGTGAGGTCTCCGGGAGCGATCTGCCAGTCCTTCTTGGGGTAAACGTTTGAGCCAACGTTGAAGAGTTGATCGGGCAATACCACATCTTTGAGCTGCCTTGCTTATGGAGCCCAGATCTTCATAAGTTCTAATCCAGACTGCTCTGGCTTTTTGCTTTTGATCTGCTTTTTTCATGGCAGTAGCGGCAAAAAAAGGCTGTGGAATTATGGATAACTTTAACAAGTTACCCACAATCCCACAGCTTAACAATTGCAATTTTCTAAGTTTGTATCATTAGCCCTGACTGTAGCGTATGTCTTGAACCTTCACAATTAATTGTACATTATTAAGAACTTGTCTTTTCTGGTTTAACTTCATTTCAAAAATCTGCTCTTGTAGCTCATTTTTCCCTCTCCCATGCTGGCTTATCCTGCAATGAGTCAACAAATAAAAATGATTTTCAGGGAGGAAAAAGGCATTTTGCTATATTTTCCTAAGCCACACGATTTAAGAATAGACCTAAATATCAATACTCCGTAGAGATTTTGGGTTTGAAGAAAATTAAAAAGGTGGAAGCATAGTTTTAGGGTTGCGAGACCTTAAACGACAACTTCCACCTATGAATGTAGAAACACTCACAAGATTAATATTGAATAAAATGCTGGACATTGGCAATCGGACCGCCGATGCGGTGGCAACGAGATTTTATGATACATCTAATGCCTTTATTGCTGACCATTCGTGGTCGCCACAACTTTGAGAATCTTGCCTGATACGGTTCTTTTAACGAAGCGACCTATCGCGTACGTTATGAAGGCAGTTTTGCTTTTGAGCAGTTTAATGAAGAACTGATTCTATCCTTGCCCGAAGAAGAGCGCATCATCGCTTTTGATCCTAGCTACCTGCCTAAAAGTGGTAAGCATACCCCCGGGGCGGGTTACTTCTGGTCAGGGTGCGCCAATGCGACCAAGTACGGTTTGGAAATCAGTGGCCTTGCCAGTGTTGGCTTGGAAAGTCGTACGGCCATGCATTTATACGCTAAGCAGACCATTGGTCAAGACCAGTATGATTCACTACTGGACTATTATGCCAGTGTAGTGCTAGATCAAGCTGATAGATTGAAAGCGATTTCCGATATTTTTGTAGCGGACGGCTATTTTTGGCGTAGGCCGTTTGTGAATGCAGTAACTCAGGCAGGCTTCAGGTTCATCAGCAAGTTGCCTGGCAACGCGGTATTACAATATCCTTATCTGGGCCCGAAGCCTAAGCGAAGGGGCAGACCTCCTAAGTACCAGGGCCGGGTGGACCGCCTCAATTTAGACAGCGCCCACTTTACTCCATGTTTACAAGAAGACAACCTAATAGCCTATGAAGGCAAGGTCTACATTAAAGCACTGGACCGTCTGGTCAAGTGCGTCATTGTGCACCTAACCGCGCGGCGGCCGCCAAAAAGGATGGAACCTTAAGGGCTGAAGCTTTCTTCGCTACTGATCCCGATATGGATGGGGCCAAAGTATTGGAATGCTATCGCTTACGCTTCCATATCGAGTTTCTCTATCGTGACGCAAAGCAGTACACCGGTCTTACTCAATGCCAGGCTCGAAGTGAGCAAAAGATTCATATACATGTCAATGCTAGTCTCACTGCGGTCTCGCTGGCCAAAGCCGCACATGCCTGGCCGCAGGCAGGCAGGCCAAGAAAACCTTTCTCACTCTCAAGCATCAAAACCCAGTATTTCAATCGCGCGGCGAACCGTGAACATCTACTACACAGATTTTTTTGCGAATTCGGGATGAATACCGAAACTCACATAAATTCGCAGCAATACCACAAACTGTACAACTATGGTTGTATTGCCGCTTAAAATTCTACAAACTATTGAAATATAGAAATCATAAAATATTTATTTTTAAAGATGAATAACAAAGAAAAATACATCCATCCATTTTTCTTAATCAAGAACTATTTGATAAGAGCAAAAAATGGATCTTACTTTTTAAATCTTAAAATCTTTGCATAACATAATCTGAACGAAAAGCCATCTTTGATCTATACTGTAAGAATTAAAAAGGGTAGAAGTTCATTATAGATCTATAGAATGTAAAGCAGTTGTATTTTAAAGATAGAAGTATCTTCTATTCAACCTTTCCTATCCAAAGTCAGGCTCCCAAAGGCAAAGATTGGGATTATTATTTGAATGCGGTTAATACTGTGGGCATCCTCAATTTTAGTTTTCCAGATCAGAGTCAAAAAAAGCGGTTTAAAAGAGAGATACAGCTAGTAGATAAACAAAGCTATGAAGTATTTTCGATAAGTTAACATTTATTTATCTAGAAGTTACCTCCGTGAAGTGTCTAAATTCTGTGAGGAAGAATAAGATTTTGAAAGTCACTTTGGTAAGTGGATGCATGTATTAAAGAATCTGCGTCGTTTGCAGAAAATACACGTTAAATTAAAGGAAAGGATATTTAAAAAACTGTTTAGTGATGCAGAAATAGCGAAATTAAAGCCAGAAGAGATGAAAGCATACGAAGAAAGTTTAAAGACCTACCGTGATCAATATAGTGTAATAGAGACTGCAAGAAATGAAGGAAAAAATGAAGGTAGAGAGGAAGAAAAAATTGCTATTGTGAAACAGATGAAAAAGTATGGTGACCCCATTGAAAAAATATCAGCAATCACAGGTTTGACTAAAGAAGAAATTGAAAAACTGTAGTTCAATTTTTCACAGATATTCATACTTTGTTACCAGCATAAAATGCCTTTAAAGCGTTAAATTTAATTAATGTTAACGCTTTCAGGGGTAGGAGAGAGGATGGTTAACATATAAGCGATTATTACACTTTCAAGAAGAATTACTCAGTCACATCAGGCTTTTTTACCCTATAAGCCAAAATGTCAAAGCACCTCTATCTTCCATGCACATACTGGGAGGCCAGATCTTCTCTGGTGAAAACTTTCCTACTCTATTTCAATAGAGTAGGGGGGCTATGCAAATCAACATATAACATACTCGTGTAAGGTAAGGTGAAGATGGTCAGGCATAAATTTAGCCTGTAAACGCTACTTTCATAGTCTTAAGTTATGGCGTATAGCCTACCGTAATGTTGTGTATACGCCATTAAAACCCCTTCTAGAGAATGTCAGAGCCCATTAGCGTAGAAAGTATGGTACATAAGGGAGAAAAGCGTATCAAACTGATACTCCCTTATCAGCAAGCGTATATAGATAAAGTCAAACAGATTGAGGGCAGAAAATGGAGTCAAAGTAAGAAGTGCTGGCATATACCATATAGCAAAGCAAGCTTTGAAGCCTTAAAAGTCCTCTTTGCTGGTGTAGAGATCAGAGTACTGGAAAAAGACAAGCCTGAAGCCTCTATTGCTAAAAAAGAAGAGTCTCATCCAACGGAAGTTATAACAAAACAGGACAGTAATCAGGTCAAATTGGTCATTACCCCTAAAAAACTCTTTGTTCAGCTACCCAAACAAGAGGCGGACATTAAGTTTTTAAGAAGCCTGCATTATGCCCGTTGGAATACCCGTACTTATCTATGGGAGATAAGCAGAAGTGAACAAAACCTGCAACTACTTCGCAATTACTTTTCAACTCGTCTTGAAGAACAGGAACTCTCCTCACCAGAGAGCCTGATTGTAGAAAAAAAGAAGCATTACCGCCCTCATGAGCTTACCATAGCCAGTAAGGAAAGACGTTTGCGGTTGATGTTTGCCTATGATCAAAAGCTCATCACTTATATCAAAAAGCTGCCTTACCCAAAATATGATGAGAATAACCGATGGTGGAGTGTAGCAGACACCCCTATGGTAAGAGCAGATTTAGAAAAATACTGTCAGGATCACGGTTGGCAATTTCACTTCACTGAAATAAGCCCTTCTGCCCAGCGTAAAGCCAAAATCTCAAAATCGGATGTGCCAAACTACAAAAGCTGTCCACAGATTATGATAGACCAGCTCAACATGAAGCGCTATAGCAATAGTACCATCAGGACCTATACCAGCATGTTTGAGGAGTTCATTAACTATTATCCTAGCCTTTCAGCCGAAGAAATTACAGAAAAAGAGATCATAGCCTTCCTGCGTTACCTGGTGGAAGAAAGACAAGTATCCACTTCTTATCAGAACCAATCCATTAATGCAATCAAATTTTACTACGAACAAGTCTTAGGAGGCAGAAGGAAGTTCTATTTTGTGGAAAGACCGGTTAAAGAACGAAAACTACCGGTAGTACTGAGTGAAGCAGAAGTAGCCAGAATCTTTGCCAGTGTTGACAACCTCAAACATAAATGCCTGTTGATGTTGATCTATTCCGCAGGTCTGAGAATTAGCGAAGCTTTAAACCTGAAAGTCAAAGATCTGGACAGCAAACGCATGCAGGTAAGTGTACGCAATGCCAAAGGAAAAAAAGATAGGGTAAGCCTGCTGTCTAAGAGTATTTTACCTATCTTGAGAAGTTACTACCAGCTGTATGAGCCCAAAGAATACCTTTTTGAAGGAGCAGAAGGAGGAAAGTACTCCTCCAGAAGTGCGCAGAATGTATTGAAAAGAGCATGTGCTAAGGCAAAAATTCAAAAAAAAGCTACTTTGCATACCTTGAGACACTCGTTTGCGACACACTTGCTTGAAAAAGGTACTGATTTAAGATATATTCAGGTGTTATTAGGACACGGAAGTAGTAGAACAACGGAAATTTATACGCATGTGAGTACTAAAGCATTAAAGGACATACAAAGTCCGCTGGATAGTCTTACTTTGGAATGAAAACAATATAATATGAACCAACATACCTACTCTAACCTCTGTAAAAACTCCATATTTGAGCAAAAAACAGGATAGTAGGTATAGTGGATATAACCGCCATATGGCGTATCCACATTCGTTGTGCACAAGCTAAAATTAGAAAATGTCCTTGCGAACGAAATCCATTGAAGAATTAGAAAACGATTATTGGAAGG
>NZ_JBBPHP010000054.1:0-38198 GCF_038039535.1 Catalinimonas locisalis
CTACTTTGGCAAAACTGTCAAATTATCATCAACCGACTGGCGTAAATACCAAATAGAATTTTTAAACATGATCTAATAATGAAGTAAATAGCAAATTAGCTTTCTAACTGATTTTGAAATCAGCCCAAACACTATTTTATCTGAAGACAAATATGCTCATCATGCACACATTCATACTTTGTAGGTATTATTCTTCCTCATTGTCTTCCATATACTTCAGATCGCTATAGCCCTCCCAGTCATGTCCGAACTCCCAGGTGTCACAGTGGTACTCGCCCTCATTGGTACAATGCTCTCCGAAAGGACATTCGTAGCCTTTTCCATCACAGAAACTAATCTCATTCAAACTCTCCTGGTCGCAGGTGGTATACGCGTCCATCGCTTTCAGAAGATAAGTGTAGACCATATCATAAGGCAGATCGTTGGGCAACTCCACGGCTATGTTGTAATGCTCAAACAGATGGCGAAGAATGACACACATATAGAGCAACTGCCTTTCTGTCCACTTCTCGGCAGGAGGAAACATTTCCGGTGAAAGTCTGAACCACTCACTGGCCTTCTGGGCCGGCTCTACCTCAAGGTGTTCATACTCTTCCGGTACATTTAGAAGGTCCGTGGGAATGTTGAACTGTACATTTTGATCCAGGTTCTTTGCCGACTCCCTTATGTCCTCAATTAATTGCTCAAAATACCGCTGCATCGTACTCATAATTGTGATTTTAGATGTTATTCATTTGATGTTTTATTATTCCTTTGTGCTTTACCTGCTATTTTTTTCCCGGCTGATTAGTAAGCCTTTTGTCCGGTATTCTTTTTTCTTAAAATTTTAGCGATAAACATTATGACCACGCAAGGTGTACCTATCCATACCCATTCACTTAGCAACACATTTGCTCCCCACTTGCTAAAAAAATTCTCCACTCCGATCGGTGATACTTTGATGGGCCGCCAGGGAAAGAAATACCGTGTATCATCCCAGGGCAGAAAGAAAGCTATACCCAAACCACCATTGGTCAGGGCATCTAACACACTGTGAGAGGCTGTACAAAGCGTAAAACAAGCGACATAGGCTATACCCGAAGTGTGGGAAAAACTCTTTCTGTAAAAGAGAAAGGTGACCAGCAGTCCGGTGAGCAAAGCAAAAACTAATGAATGGGTGAATCCACGATGTCCCCAGAAAGCTTCATAAGGAATACCGAAGGCAAAACTGATGACATCTACGTCGGGAAGTATGGAACAGAACATGCCCAGCAGAAAGAATTTCCATCCGCTAAATTTTCGGAAAAAAGTATTTCCTATCGTGTACGCTGCCAGCGCATGACCAAATGCTGATGCCATAGAGTAAGATTTCGTTCCCCAAGCCTCCTGAAGCTGATCTTTAGAAGCTACATTTCTAAGCTTAGCGCTAACCTAAGATAAGGCAGATCAGGGAATTACCCATCAGCATGTATGTTTTCTGCTACTATTATTGAGAATAGCATATTGGTCTTCGGTAGATGAAGTACTGAGGCAATCAAAAGCACTCCCCACCTTATTGCTTATCCATTTCCACTACCCATATTCCCCTCAGTTGATTCTCTGCATAACCCCTGGCCTGATCATCAGGATAAAGCGTGTTGAGCTTCGCCAAAGTCTCCTGATTGATCTGGCTGTCAGGATCACCGTGGCATTGCAGACACATAGTGTTGGTGATGATTGGGTAGTAGGCGATCATTTTCCCTTCAAATTCCTGTAGCTGAGGGGTTACTTTCTCTCCCTGCACCAGCTTTTCTTTTGCTGAACTGATATAGGCCAGTTGTGTACCCCGGGCGGCATTTTCAGGATTGCGGGGCTGATCGGAAACTCTCTTCAAATGAACATTCAGCACCTGCGCCATACTATCGGTGAGCGGATAGGCCTGAGTATTGCAAAACTCTACCGCATGGGCGCTTCCCTCCCTTTGAATGGCCTGCATCAGGTTTTTGCCTAATACCGACTGGGTTTGTGCCGCGTATTCCTGTCCTAAGGCCAGATAATCCACCGTATCTTTGGGAGCATTGAGCTGAGCAGTCTCCTTTTGTTCGTTGGTATTTTTTCCCCCACAGCTTAGCAGTAGCAGGAGAGGACTTAATACAAACAGTGTGTGCAGGGCTATCTTTTTCATCTTTAGGATATTTAAAATTGAGGTTAACCATCTTGATCACCGCAGCTTTGCTGGCTGCTGCTCTCAGTACCCAAAGACGTAAAAAAAGAGGAAATAAAAAGTGACTTATGTCACAGTTGAGAGGTAAGTTTGGTGAGCTTACAATTTTTCTATCTGTGCTTTTGTCAGTCCAGTGTATTTAATAATCAATTCAATAGGATGATTATCTTTCTTCATTTCCTTGGCAATCTCAATTTCTCTTTCAATCGCTCCTTCTTTTTTACCAGTTTCAATGACACTATAATTGTCACGATAGACTTTTAGACTTTCTTCGTATGCTTTCATATCTTCTGGTTTTAATTTGGCTATTTCTGCCTCGTTAAATAACTTTTCAAACACCTTCTCCTGTAATTTTTTTGGCCTTTCCTGAAATTTAGTCAAATTCTTTAGCACATAAATCCATTTGTCAAAATGGTTCTCTAAATCTTCTTCTTCTTTTTTGAATCTTGGTATCTCTAAGTATATAAACGTTAATTTGTCATAAAAAACTTCATAAGTCTGCTTGTCTATTAACTGAATCTCGCGTAGAAATCTTTCATGATGACTTTGATCTAGAAAGCTAAAATTTAAGATTCCAATGGTATATATAGCTTTTAGATAATAATCCCAGTCATTACCTTTTGGAGCCTGACTCTGAATTGGGAAAGTTGAGTAGAAGATACTTCTGTCTTTAAAAAATTGTTGCTTAACATTTTGCAACTCAATGATAAATTTTTCTCCTTTCTCATTTTCACAATAAAGATCAAAAATTGCCTTTCTATCAATCTCTGTATTACCTAAATTTTCAGTATTCAAATATGTCAGATCTTGGATTTTCTCTCTACCATTAAGCACTTGATTGAGAAAGTCAATTAGCAATTCCTTATTGAACTCTGTTCCGAAAAGTTTTTTGAAGCCGAAATCGGTGAAGGGATTAATATATCTTTCTTTGCTACCCATATCTCAAAGATAGCTATTTTACATTCTTTTGACCTTTCTTTTCTGGGGGCATAACGCTAAATGTATAAGTTGTAGTTTGACTGTGTGCGTTTGCCTTGTGCGACTATGCTTTCATACATAATTTTAGCAGAAGTTATGTTCTTACTTTAAGAGTCAGTTTCTCATTAGTCTTTTCCAGTTGTTTCAAATATTCTTTATTTTCTGGTTCTTTTGAAATAATATAGTCGTAGAGCACTTTTGCTTCTCTTAGTCTTCCTAATGAATAGAATGCATTAGCCTTCCAAAATATCAATTCTAAATTATCAGGACTCATCTCTAATGCAAGGTCATAGTCTTCAATTGCTTCATCAAAGTTATGCTGATCGTATTTTGTGTTACCTCTGTAGAAGTAATTCTCATAGTTAGCAGAATCTAGCTTGATTGCAATATTGAAGTCTTCAATCGCTTGTTTATACCTTTTACTAGTTTGATAAATTCTTCCTCTGAAACTGTATCCTTTTTGATTGTTCGGCTCTAGCTTGATTGCATAATTTAAGTCTATAAGGGCTTCTTTGGAACGATCTATTTTCTCAAGAGAAGTGCTTCTATTTCTGAAGGCGGAAGCATTAGTACTATCGATTTGAATGGCTTTTGTATAATCTTCAATTGCCAGATTTTCTCGTTCTAGTTTTGATCTACAAACCCCTCTTATATTATAAACTATTGAAGTTTCATAGTCGTTGTTAATTGCAGAGCTAAAATCTTCAAGTGCTTTTTGGTAATTTTGATAATGATCAAAAAAAAGTTTGCCCCTGTTAAAATATAACGAACCTACATTCGGAGAGATATTTATTGCTCTGTTGTAAAGAAGCAAGGCATCATCAAACCTGTTGATTCGCTCAAAAAGAATAGCCTTTAAATTGTAAGCTTTAGAATAGTTAGAATCGAGTTCTATTGATTTATTTATAAAGTTTAATCCTTCATAAATGCTGTCAAGTGCTAGATAACATGCAGCAAGGTCGTTGTAGGTTTTTCTTTCGTCTGGATTAGCTTCAATTGCAATTTTATAAATGGATATGGCATTAGAGTAATTACCTTCCTTGTATTCTGAAAGAGCAGAACTATAAAGCTCATCATAACTTCGATCGTCACAACTTCCTAAGATGAAAATGAGCAGCAATATGAAAGAATTACGCATATTAAATTTCTGCTAACAACGGTATAAAGCATATTGTGGCTATTTGCCATATGCAGTCCTCAATATAAGCCTATACCTGATACTTTTGATAGATAATGTATGGAAATAGCAAGTTTTCAGCTAATCCATTTTTAAACGTTTGTTACTATTTATGAGCCTGTCCCTCTCTTCTTCCATTCTTTCCCTATTTCACTCCATCCTTACCTCCGTAAGTTCCTTGCTTTTCATCACTTTCTGCTTTGGGAAAAAGTATAATTTCGGGAGGTTTTTTTTATTTACCAAAATTTAGAAAATAATGTCAAACGAAAATGTGGTGTCTATCCAGATCCCGGTTGAGGATCAGAAGACACTTACCAAAAAGTTGCAGGAGATCAGTGCGCTCTTAAAGCCTTTTCTTATTGCCCTACAGCCCGCAGAGCGCCAGGCCCTGCCCAAGATGAGCGACAAGACGATTCCTTTTGTGGAAAAGGTACTGGAGTACACCAAATCCAATCCTGAGTTTACGCCTTCTTACCTGCAGGTAGAGGAAATGGAAATTGACATTCAGGCAGTGAATGATCTGCGTAAACTGTACCGTGAAGTGGAGCAGTTGTGCAAAAACCTGGACGATACCATGATGCTTTCGGGTAGCGAAGCCTATGCCGCGGCGCTGGCTTATTACAACTCGGTAAAACAGGCCAGCAAAATGAATGTACCCGGGGCTAAGTCTATTTTTGAAGACTTGAGCCAGCGTTTTCAGCGGAAGTAAGAAGTTTTATACTCAGTAGACCTTTTGTCTACTTTATGATTTTGAGCTTTGTATTGCTTCACTATTCTTTACCAACCTTTCCCTTAAGTTCTTTTAAGCATTCACTATACTGCTAGTTTGCCAGTGACCTTAAATCTCAATTGCAAACCACCTTTTATCGCTACCTATCCTACGATATACTGAACAGCTACTTCGTATTTGTCATCTCGTAGCAAAGCGGAGAGATCTTTACCATTCCCCAACAAAAGCACATCTTACGATATGGTAAAGATGCCTACGGCATGACAGACGGGGGAAATTTATATACCGGACTATCGCTTCCTGGCCAGGTTTCGCAAATCTAAATCACTGTAAGGTAATCTTCCCGCTCACAAGCTATAAGGTGTATACTTCAATAGAAAGGAATTGGAGTCCGGTATTGCGTTTTGGTCATCCCAAGGCTTAGTTCCGAAGTATTGATTTGAAGTTTTGAGGTGCAGCATTGGAGTTCAACACTTCAAGCGTGCAGTTCCGAAGTGGGGAGGGGTACTTAGGAACTCCGGCTTTGAAGCTTTTTACTGCTCGCCTGAGGTTCGGAACTTCAAGCGCGAAGCTTTGAAGTACCCGGGGGTACTTCCGAACTCCGAATTTGCAGTTCGGAAGTCCGAAATCGGAGTTCAGAACTCCAAATTTGAAGTTCCGAAGTGGGGGGGGTACTTCGGAAGTACCCCCTCTCTCCTCTTTACCTCCTCAGTCCTGCCGCTGGCCTGTGTCATAAGACTCCTCAGTGGCCAGCAGCTGATCTTCACAAAAGGCTAATGTATGTAAGCACCCGGGCAGGGCAATAGCCTCCTCATGGATAGTATGATTGCAAAGCTTCCTTAACTCAACATTGCTCCTGCCGATACCATCACTACATGGGCAAATATGTGGGCAACAAAAGCGCTCTCTAATCCTTTCTTCCAGTATACCCAACCAAAAATGATTCCTCCTACTGAGTTTCCCAGCAGTATATAGCTTAGAAGCATAGAGGATGGACTTTCAACGGATTGAAATACAACTGGAAAATGTCCGAAAGCAAAGATTACTGCTGCCAGTAAAATTCCACTCCAGTACACTATAGGCTTTGTTCTGCCTGCTATTTTTGAGGCTACCCATACGATAAACGTCATCAGGCCAAATCTCATCAGAATCTCTTCGGTGAAGCCTCCATATAAAAATCTGACGGCCAATGTGGGTTGCAGATTATCGCCTAATTCCTGAAACTCTGAGGGTAAAATGGAAGTAAATACCCCGCCTATCAGGCTCAACAACACGCCTGATAGCAGACCCGCAAGCACTCCATATTTGATAATCTCAAATGGGTTTATAGATTCACCGCTAATTCCTGTTAGCCTTTCCAGGAGAGGAAGCCTTAAATTTACTTTATCATATAAAGCTGTACCGACCGCCACCGCTACTATGAGCAGCATGGTCGGGTTGATCAGCAATAGCAATTTGATCTGTCCGGGAGAGAATTTATCTCTCAGAATGGCTTCCGCTTCAGGAGGGAGGGTGATTTCCATGGTGAGCATTGATGCTATACCTATGATGCCGATTATTGTCAATACAATGCCTAATCTCAATTTTTTACTGTTCATATCTTTTTGCTTAGGACTAAGCCAACATTCGTTTACAGGCGCCAATATAAACCGATTCATCACAATTTGAACGAAGCCACAGGAATATAATATGCAGTAGGTAATGTCCTGATTTGCTATTGATTATACCATTCTCTTCTCTACAATTAATTATTGTCTTTCTGCTGAATTTTTGTAATTTAATACAGTGATACGCTCTATACTAATGATTCTTCATCCTACATTCACATAGTAGATATTCAACTCACCTAACTAACAATAAGATAAAATGATTTTTAGCAGAAAATACACTTTAGAAGAGGTAAAAGGATTATTGCAGATTTACCGAGGCAACCAGGCCATAACAGGGGTGAACTCCGTCAACTCTACTGTTCAACGCTCCCCTGCCGCAGCGCATGCGCATATTCATGGCGGAGCTAATTTCCTTGAGCAAAGAGCCAGGGTAAATACTCCGGGAGAGCCCAGAAAGACCGGCACTTACTGGTCCGAACAGGATCAGGCTGCTGCCACACTGGAAGTATTGAACTCAGACAATGGAAGAATCGCATTACGTCAACTTGATATTGGAGAATCTAGTGCTGTAATGGAAGCGTACCTTACCCCTGGCCGTTTTCGTGTTGCGAGTGCACAAGATGCTTCTCAAGGTGTTTTGGGGCGCAACAACCCCGCTAGAGCCCATGCCGGCTCAATAAACTCTCAAGGCTTTGCCAGCAAAGGTTTTGTTAAAGTTGTAAAAGGTGTGGGTGGGCAGTTACAAATCCAAACCAGTTTCCCTATTGTATGACAGATGAGTCTTCCAAAACTCATCTAAGCACTTTGAAATATCTACCGGGACTTACAGCCCTATTATGCGCTATCATTGTCCAATTAAAATTGTAGCTATACTAGGGTGAAATTGTATGCTCCTGTTTGTGCCGCCGCGGCTGCGGACTTCACAAACCGGGGCACACAGGCCGTGGGTTTGAGCCTCAGGAGGCCGGTCGCAAAGCCTCCTTTCAATGAAACTTATTATGCATTACACCTTGATCAACTCATGAAAGCGGGAGATATCTTCGGGCTTACCCGCCAGGAAGAGAATATCATCCTGCCTGATCTCCGTATCGGCTTCAATATGAGAAAGATAGTCTTCCTCGCGTTGTATCGCCAGTATATTGACTCCGAAGCGGGAGCGTATCTTGGATTCATCAATGGTTTTGCCTACCACCTCCTTATTGGTGTTCTGTACCCTCAGCGAAGAGATATTCATATTGGGAATATTAATGCCGGCAATGCCTTTATAGACAAACTCCCGTGGCCTTAGTATTTCATAATTGTCGGAGCGGACAGTCTGCACAAAGCGTTCTATTTCATCATGGGGCACCAGGTATTTGTGGAGCAGGCGCGTAAAAATCTCAACGGAAGTCTCAAACTCCTCAGGAATCACTTCGCTGGCCCCCAGCTGCAGTTGCTCGCTCATCTCATACATAAACCTGGTGCGTACGATCATATGGACGGTGGGGCAGATCGCCCGTATGCTGCTCACTACCCCTTTGGTAGCGGGAGGATCAGAAATGGCTACAATTGCCACCCGGGCACTGTACACTTTCACATGCTCCAGAATGAAGGGGTTGGTAGCGTCGCCAAACAGTATGGGTTCACCTTTGGCCCGCTCCACCCTTACGGTCTCGGCATTCATTTCTATGATGACATAAGGAATTTTAGCAAACTTAGCCGCCTGCGCTACATTTCTACCATTAACTCCGTAGCCGATGATGATGGTATGGTCTTTCAGCTTTTCAATCAGTTCATCCATTTCCTCTCCTTCTCCACTTTTCGTTTTTACCGGTATTTTATCCGGCAATTTGGTTTTGGAAAACAGCCGCGTGACTTTTCCTGAGTTCTGAATGATAAAAGGGGTAATGGCCATAGAAAGTATGGACACTGACAGAAAGTACTGATAGGTATTTTCTGATAAAAGCTCATTTTCTATCCCTACATCAGATAGAATGAAAGCAAACTCCCCCACCTGAAATAGGCTTAAGCCAGTAAGGATCACAGTACGAAGCGGGTAGCCCAGGATAAAGGCTGCAGAACCGGCGATCAGGGACTTAAATACAAAGACTAAAAACAGCAGACCGAGGATCAGAAGCAGGTTGTCTATGAGAAAAACCACATCCAGGAGCATGCCGATTGAGACAAAGAAGAAGCTGGTAAAAATCTCACGGAAAGGAATGATAAAACCGGTAGCCTGATAGCTGTAATCAGACTCCGAAATCACTAGTCCGGCAAGGAATGCACCCAGTGCCAGTGACAAACCGATGCTGGAAGTAGCCCAGGCTACAGCAAAGCAGATGACGACCACAAACAGGATGAACAGCTCCCGGCTTTTGGTTTTGGCCACTTCGTGCAGGAGGAAAGGAATAAGGTAGCGCGCTCCGTACAACAGAATTACTATGACTGCCACGGCTTT
This sequence comes from Catalinimonas locisalis, assembly GCF_038039535.1. Classification (NCBI taxonomy): domain Bacteria; kingdom Pseudomonadati; phylum Bacteroidota; class Cytophagia; order Cytophagales; family Catalimonadaceae; genus Catalinimonas; species Catalinimonas locisalis. Next base: position 9,115 of record NZ_JBBPHP010000054.1, read on the forward strand.
CAACAGCAGCTCTCCCAGCGACATCCAGATATCACCTCCATTACCCGATAAAATAGGCGTAAGCAACATCATCGGCACTACGATGATATCCTGAAATATCAGTACCGCCAGGGCTACTTTACCATGGGGGCTGTTCATCTCATTTCTTTCCTGTAAAAGTTTGAGTACGATGGCGGTACTACTGAGCGAAAAGACAAAGCCCAGAAAGATAGCTTTGTTCATGGCAAAGCCAGCCCACATAGCTACCAGAGCGGTGACTACAATAGTCAGTCCCACCTGCACCGCCCCTCCGATTAGCACGCTCTTCTTAATGGCTGCCAAGCTTTTTAAGGAGAACTCCATGCCGATAATAAAGAGCAGCAGTATCACACCAATTTCGGCCAATACTTCCACTTCATGAGAAGCAGAGATCAACGCCAGCACATATGGTCCGGCAATGATGCCCGTCATCAGATAGCCTAAGATGGTGGGCAGATTGAGGCGCTGAAACAAATAAATCACGAATACTGAAGCGCCAAGTATGATGGTAATATCGGTAAGTAGAGGAATTTCCATAAGTGAAAAAAAGTCTTTGCTGCGCTAAGATGAAAAAACCGGAAATGAGTACCAACTGATGTCAGCTAAAAAATTCACTCATTTCCATACTACTTGTCTCCCTTATTTTAGTGGTATGAAGTTAATTCCATATTTTGTTCAGGATTTTATTCAAATATCTATCATAGGCAAAGCAGGCATCTATTGCTCCCATTACCTAAGGATTGAATTCTTCAAAAAGAAAGGCAGCAGGATAGGCCTGAGCCTCCTACTGCCTGTACGCATTAGCGTTTACTTTTTCTTTCTCGTCTTCTTCTGTCCTTTTTTCTCTTTCTCAAAATCAATCAGCTCAATATTACCATTTTCGTCAATGCGGATGGCAGGAGGAACTGGCATCCACAAATGCTCTTTGCTGTGATGCGGTATATTGGGCTTATAAGGAGGAATTTCTTTGAGTTCCGGCGCAGTCACAATGACCTTATCAATATCCGTATTAGAGACTATGGCTTTCAGTTGGCTGGCCATTTTAGGGTCGGCAATTTTTTCTGAAACTACCTCCTTCGTGTTCGTCTGTCTCTCGTTTTTTTCCTGATCCATACAATGTTTCTTTAGGCATTCACGTAATCGTCGGGCATCTATTTCATGCTTTTTCAGTAGTGTTACGATGCCTTTATCACTTAAAAAACAGTCTGCAATTTTACACAAAGTATCGCCGTTTCCTTTTCCATCATTGTCGTTGATGGGAGGAACAGGCTCACTTCGGTAAAGTGAGACGGTACGCACCGCTTCGCGGGTAAATGCATTGCCTGAGAATGAGTTGCCGGAAGCTTTGAACCTGATCTGGTATAAGCCCGAATGATCACCCACAAAATCGGCAGTGTAGCTACCTTCTCCCTGAGGCGCTAATTTGAATACCTTCTTGATACCATTAGGAAAGGTGACTGCTGCCTTTACTTCCCCTTCAATCGCTACATTGTACTGTCTGATGTTGGCCGAAAGATTGATCTTTGCACCTGCTACCTTAGAGGTTTGGTCTACAGCTACCGCAAAATTAAGATCAGTATAAGACTGCACGATTACGCTATAGGGAACCGACTGATATTCACTGAGCTGTTTCAACAAATCCTGATCCTTTTCGGCAAGCTCTTTCCATATTTCCCTGATCCTGTCCCTTGACAATTCCAGTACTACCTTCCATTTACCTGCGTGCGAGCCTAGAGTTTGCGCAGGAATAGCCGGCAAAGTAACTCTGTAGAGTTGGTCATTCATATTGACTTTATGCTGGGTATTGCCACTGCTGCCCTGTATCACATCACCGCCCGGGGTAATGATAGATGCGGTAATGAGGGGAGCAAAAGGGGAAAGAATAATCACATCAGCATAGATATCTGCTTCGTTGAGATCAAAGTCCACCTCATGCTTGAGACCAAAAAACAGCCTGCCCATAGGATCCACTACAATGTCATTGTTGCTGACATCAGCCAGTATCTGCACGAAATAATGAGTGAGCAAAAAGAGTCGCTCATCGGCAGTCATGGTACCAGTGATCAATTGGTAATTGGAAATATCTCCCAGCACGGCGTCATTTACTGAGCCTTGCGCTCCCAAGCCTACGGCATATACATCGCTGCTGATATCCGTAATGGCAGTATTTACCTGCGGAGTACCCACATAGGGTTGTACATTCTGGTTACCGTCACTCATCACCAGCATGGCAAAGTTATTGTAAGGCGTACCGGCCAGGTTGATCTCATCGCCCAGTACATCCGCTCCTTCTATCATCCCTTTGCCAATAGCGGTAGCTCCTCCGGGATTCAGTGCCGGGTTGCTCAAGGCATTGCTGACATTGGTACTTCCTCCCGCCGACATCTGGGTAATGCCGAACAGACGGTTTTCATTGGTATCATAATACACCATGCCGATACCGTCGTCGGGAAGCATAATATCGCGAACTACATCTACAGCGGTTTCCAGCATTTCAAATCGGCTGAGGCTGGTACCATCGGTACTGGACATACTCCCTGACTTATCCAGCACCAGACAAATGGCAGACTTTTCCCGTTCCTGTACGTTGGCCGACAAATTGATATCCCAGGATTCGGCAGTAAACTCATTTCCCTCAGGACCATAGTAGCCCTCTCCATCATCAATGATAGCGGAGATGGTAGCCACACCATTCTTATTGCCCAGGCCGGTATTGGTATTCAGCTTTACAAATACTTTGATGGTTTGTGCCTCACCATCATTGGGCATGACTTCTACCTCATAAGGGGTAATATGATCGGGGACTTCAAAAGCAGCATTGCCTCCCAGGGCAGTAATCCTGAAAGTGACTTTTCGGCAGGTAGTAACGCTAAACTCCACCCATCCATAAGTCACTGTGTTCTCCGGCACCTGTCCAAAGCTGATGGACATGCTGGCAGGGGTAGCGGCTGGTAAATCCGTATCATACATATAGCCCAGTGTACGATGATCCAGCAATTCAGCAGGCGTATCTTTCACCGGATGGTTATAAAAGGTCTGGTCTAGCATAGCCATGGTAGAGTTCAGACTATGCCCCGGTGCCCCACCGTTAGGCTGGTAATTAGAGAAGCCGCCAGGATTGATATGGCTCCAGACCGCCCATATCTTATCTACATTGCAGTGGTGCAGAAAGAATATCGGATCATTAGGTGAGGTCATAGGAATCATATTTCCTCCTATCCCAAGGTGAGGGCCATTGTGCAGCCCCCACTCCAGTTTCTTGCGAAAGCTGGCATCAATTTCCGCCTGTTCCGCCGGGCTGATCCCTCCTGAACCATAATTGGGTTCATTAAAAGGAGACTGATCATAGCTATTGGTAGAAAGACAGGCATTTTGAGTTGTGTTACTCGGCAGGAAATTCGGGCTTGCCGTACCAGCTCTACGCAAATAAGTGGTATCATCACGGGCGTTGCCTGAATCGTTGCCGGTGATAACGTTGAGTTGCCAGCCTGCGCTTTCTGCGAAAGCTCCGGTTTCCACCCGATTATCAGCACCCGTGCCCATGCCTCCCATGAAGCCTGCTGTTAGCGGATACCCAGCTCCAATACCATCAGGATCAGGGCTGTTATCCCCTTCATCTCGGTAGTCTATCCAGTCCCAGTAAGGAATAGTAAGCTTAGGATTAGCGGAAACGTCCTGCAGTTCTAATTCAAACTGCCGCAGGAACTCCCTATGCCAGGGGAGGAAAGCTGAGCCCCGGTGTGCTCCGTCCATCACCTGTAAATGTACCCATACATATACATCATAACGGTTTCTGGCACCGTCGGCCCAGGCAGCAGGCTGATCTGCTTCTACGATAAGACTTGCTTTGAGTGCCAGCACAGCATTGACATAGGCTGTTTTCTCAGCGTCGGTCATCCGACTGACATTTTTACGACAGTTCATAGCTTTACATTAGGTTGTGTTACTAAAACATATACTTTCACTGAACAAATGCTCAGTAGATAAAGTCAACACTGTTTAGTTACCTCCGTGTTACTAATGTAACCTTCTGCCGTTTATCTTCTTTCAACAAAGCTATCCGGGCCGGGCCTAAGCTCTTTTATACTCAAACTGCCAGCTGCTGTTCTACCCTCTCTTTTAGTGCTTTGTTCATGCTTTGGAAGTTGAGCAGGGTATCATCGCCTATCATTTTCAGGATGGGGCCGCTGAGAAGACCGCTGAATTGCTCTCCGTGTATCAGTTTGGTTTTCCCATCGCCTAGCTTTTCCAGAATAAAATAGTGCCTTCCTTTAAAAGTTCCTAAAAAGCCTGAGCCTAACCACTCAAATACTTTATTTTCTTCCAGCCGGGTGATAACAGGCTTGAAAACCATAGGCTTACCTTTACTCATCAGGGTATTCTTGAGTCGGCTGTGCAGTACAGGCTTACCTTCAATGGAAACGATAAAGGGATTCCAGGAGCCATAGTTGGGGAAGTCGGTGAGTACTTTCCAGATTTGTTCTTTAGGAGCGTTCAGGATGATTTCGGTTTTGAGTTCTTTCATGACTTTTATATTTTGTTTCCCCAAAGTTCATCTGAATGACTGTCCTTTCCATTAACAATTGTAAAGATGTGAAAGCTTTGAAAGCCTTTTTTACAGCTTTACTTCTCCAAAGCAAGATTAAACTAAACCTAAAATGATATTGAATGTCAATCTGTCAAAATATAGAGTTTATTTTTTCATCCAAACCCTTACGATTTTATCAACATGATCAGCTCTGTTGATTTGAGAGTTTGTTTTTAACATCTCATTTAAATAATTAGCTATCTCTTCAGTACTTGCATTTCCTTCCTTGATAACTATGTTATAATCTGTCTCATTAAGATAGTTATTAGAAGCAACTTCTACTATTTGGTCTACTTCAATAGGCCTTTGCTGTTCTAGCTTATTTAATAGACTTATCAATAATTTTTTATTGTCCATATGATTAGTTAGTCATCAAAATATATTCCTGTTATTCGTCAGTATCAATCTTAGAATTATGTTATGTGGCGTTCCCTTTTTAAGGAAAGTATCGGTATATCTCTTTCCTGTGTAATACACGTTCAAATGTCAACGTATCATCTTCATAGCTCACGCCAACTCTGTAATTGCCAAACCTGATACGATAGTAAGCCTGATACCCTTTTAACTTTTCAAACATTCCGGCAGATTCCAGGGATTTGATCTTTTCACTTTCTTCAAAAACAAAGGCTTCAATCTTTTGCCGCTCATTGGCTGGAATCTTCGCCAGGTCCTTCAGGAATTTCTTATTGACTCTAATTACCACACAGTCACGCTTTATCTAATTGATCGTAAAACTTTTTAGCTTGCTGCAAATCCAAATTTTCTGAAGCGTCATTTTCTTTTATCAGTTGACCCAGGGCATAATCTTCAAGAATCTGCTCTATTTTTTCAAAGTCAGCAATATCAATTTGTACCGCTATCTTCTTTTGATTTTCGTCAACTATATATTTTTTCTTAATCTCTTCCATGATCATACATTTTCATCTAAAATCGCTATAATTCTCTAATCTGTCAAATCTCTAAAAGGCTTCATCTGCATGGCTTACCAGCTTGGTGTCATTGGCCAGTTTTTATTTTTGATATTATTGGTAAAAATCACTCTCCCTTACTCAATCTTTTCCGGATTCTGCTTAGGGAGACCGGAGTGATGCCCATATAACTGGCCAGGATATGCTGGGGAATGCGGTTTTCCAGGCCGGGATGCAATTGCTGATAGCTCGTATACCTGTCCTGCGGCTTGTTGATGATGAGGGAAGCCACTACTTTCTGCGCGAAAGCCATTCTTTGTTCAAGTATCTTCCTCACCAGTATATTCATCTTGGGTACATCGTCATAGAGTTGTTGCAGACTGCTATGGGTGAGTACCAGAAGCTCACATTCTTCTAAAGTTTCTATGATTTGTGTGCCGGGAACCTGGGAGAAGAAGCTTTCGGAAGAACCGGCCATCATATTTTCCAGAAAAATAAAGCCGGTAACCTCCTCACCCTCTTCGGTAAGGTAATAGAGGCGTACACAGCCTTTGTTGATGAAGAATATTTCAACGGCCACCTCTCCTATATCTATCAGCACATGATGTTTGGGCACATCACGGATGCTAAATTGTCGTTTGATCTGCTCTTTTTCCTGGCTGGAAAAGGAAACAAACTGATCGCAAAATGTCCAGAAGTTATCAAAGATCATAAGGTTGAAGAAAAGGTATTAATCAAACTCAATCAGCAAAGAAATGCCACGATAATTGCTTAAATTTCGTTATTGGAATCTAAAAAGGAAACATTATGAATAGTATTCTCATTCAGCCTGCAAACAAGAAAGACCTGGAACTCATTAAAACACTACTAAAAAAAATGAAGTTTCCCTATAAAGAGCTTACTGATGAAGAAAAAAAGGAGTTAGGCTTACTCAAAGCGATGAGTGAAACCAATGATGATGAAAAAGTACCTTTAGAAAATATTATGAAATTCCTGGACTCATGATCATTGAGGTCCGTAGTACTTTTGAAAAGGATATTTAAAAGATAAAGGACAAATCTTTAAAGCAAAAGATCAAACAGGCTATTTTTAATATCCAGCAAGCTCAAAAATTAGCTGAGATCAAAAACGTAAAACAGTTGAAAGGCAGTACCCATGCCTACCGCATAAGGATTGGAGATTACCGGATAGGGTTTTATTATCTCAATAAGAAGGTAGTACTTGCCCGGTTCAAGAACAGAAAAGAACTTTATCATTACTTCCCTGAATAGGTATATTCACCGAAAGAAATTGCATGCATGCTGAACTCCTCAATTGGACTGATAAGGATGAAACTGACATTTTTTCAAAAGAATACATGCTAAGCTTATCCACAGATTTTCGGTGAGGTTCATATTATTGCCAGACTTCCTTGTTTTTTACTATAAAATCCCGCAAAGTAAGGGGAATATCTCCGCTCAGGCAGCTAAGGTCAGGGCTGATCTTAGGGGCTTTCTGAAAACGGGGCAGAAAATGCAGCATGATCATGACGAAGATGAAAGCTGACTTTATCCCTTCTTTCTTTTTTGACAAATAAAACTGTAGCAGGTTAGGACTGATATAATCAATCTTTCTGTCCAGAACTTCGGAAAGCATCTGGGCTACTTCCTCAAAATTATAAAGTTCATTGCCAGTAATCGTATAGGCCTGATTGCGATGGGCAGCTACATCCTGTAGTATTGCGGCTATGGCTTTGCCGATGTCCATCACGTCTATCCAGAGAAATTTCGCTTTTCCGGCAGGCAGAAAGATACGGTCTTGCTCCTTAATGTCCTGAAGCAGGGTGGTACTCAGGTTTTGCATAAAATAGCTCGGACGAATGAAGGTATAAGCAATCCCACTGGCCTGTATCAGTTTCTCTATTTTGGCATGAGGGATGAAAGAAACGTCCTCCGCTCCCTGCACCGACAGAAAGATGATATGCCTGACGCCTGCTTCTTTGGCATGGCTGATCAGTGGTTCAAAGTATTTTTTGACATCCGAGATTTGGGGTGGCCGGAGCAGAAAGAGGGTATCCGTTTGGGCAAGGGTAGACTTTGTGCCTTCGGGATCTTCAAAGTCAAAGTAGCGCTGATTTTCTCCTGCTTTTCGGCTGGCCAGATAGAGCTTTTGTCCGGCTTTGGGAGTAAAGTGATGCAGTATGGCCTGCCCCACATTTCCTGTTGCTCCTGTGATGAGTATGTTTTCCATACGATACTGTTATGCTTTGCGGAAAACTGTTATTGTTGCTGTTAAAAGAACAGGTTTTAGTCCACCAGCGGAGCGGTTTGTGCAGCAGTAGTAACTCCCGGAGGCAGCTCCATGATTCTGATGTTACGAAAATGAATCTCCGCACCTTCGGCTTCCAGGCAGATATAGCCTTTCTTCCGTTCCGAAGCTCTGAGTCCGTTAACAAACTTCCCATTCACCGATAGTTTGACCGTACCATCCACACAAACCACTACATACTTGTTCCACTCACCCTTGCCCTTACACCTTTTCTCAATAGATTTGCTACGAATACCCCGCGGATTGTCAGGAATGGCTGTCATGCCCATGGTAGGAAAAAGCTCTCCGTGCACATAAGCATCGGTTTGGTTATGCTGCTCAGCCCATTCCAGTTCCAGCATCTGCACTTCTATGGCTTTGGTGAGGGGATCATCTTCAAAGGGTGTACCTTCGCTCCAGATAAAGACACCGGAATTTCCTCCCGCTTCCATATGCCTCCACTCAATTTCCAGGATAAAGTTTTCATACTGACGATCAGTACGCATGACACCAATTGGCAGGCCGGAACAGATAAGGACGTCGTCTTGGACTTTCCAGGTTTCCGGTGAGGTGTTGACATCTACCCAGCCACTCAGGTCTTTGCCATTGAAGAGTGGCCTGAACATCAGTGGTTCTTCAGTCTGTGCTTTCAAGAAGTTTGCGCTGAGTATAAGAGAGAAAAGGATCAGTACAGGTTTGTAGGTCATTATTATCTGTTTAGAAAGAGGAAAGTTAAATTATAAGTACTCAATGATAAAACTATTTAAGGGTAAGTTTACTATTTATGCTTTGCAATGCTTCAAGAAACTCCGTTTCATTCTCTGGTGAAATAAAAATCATTCTGTTGCCACCGTAACGGATTAATAAACCTTCAAAACTCATGGCTGGCCGGTTTCCTGATAAAATGTATTCAGAGCGTTTGATGGATTCAATTGTATGTATATCCAAGCTACCACTAAAGAAACCTGCCTTGTATTTTAACTGATCCTGTTCAATAAGGTAGTAAGTGAAAAACCAGGTATAAAATAAAATGGTCGTTAAGCCTCCTAAAATGAGCAAAGCTATCATTTGCCCCTGATATAAAATAAAGCTTTGATTATGATAGAAGAAGAAAGGTATGAACAATATAAAACTCAAGACAGGCAAGCCCCATAGCAAAGCTCCCATGCTGTAGTCACGTTTGGACCAGAATTTCATACTTCTACTTATCATGGATAAGTGCTCATTATATATCAGATAAAAAGCATTAAATTAAAGATAAGAAAGCTCTTGAAATAATGCGTCGGAAAAGAGAGCTCCTACAAACAAAACATGCTCTTGCTTTTCAGTTTTGTCTGCTATCAAAGCTTCTCTACTTCGCCAGTTCCTGTACATATTCGGGAGTCTCCGGATCACCGGCAAAGAAATCACCTTTCTTGCCTTTACTCAAGGCCCAGCGGTCTATCCAGGAGATACCCCAATCGCCGTAGCGGCTGATTTCTTCCTGATACACTTCGTCAGTCAGTGCTTCCTTAAGAGTAATAAAGTCATAGCCATGACGCTGGTACATCTCGGCCAGTTCGTCCAGGTATTCCGCGTTGATTTTATTGGCATGCAGCAAAAGTATGTGTTTGATGTTTCTGCCCCACAACTGATTGGACAGCTTTTCATAAAACTCCACCTTGTCTTCCATGTAGGCGATATAATCTTCTCCAATCTTTTTCATCGTAGCGGAATCTTTTTGCGTAAGGGCAACATGATAAGCTTTGGCAAAGAGATAATCATCATTGTCAATGGTGACCGGTGCCTCCTGATAGCCATGCTGCTGCAGGAAGTGATTTAAAGAATCGTGCCTGGCTTTGGTCAAACCTATTCTAAGATAAGGATGCCGGAAGTAATCGTATTCCATATCATACTTCTCTGATAAAGGCTTAGTCACTTCTTCTCCTTTAAGAATTTCAGCGGTGTACTTCTCAAAGCTGGTTTGATGATAATTGATATGAGAATAAGTGTGATTGCCCAGTTGATAGCCATTTTCCAGCCAATGCTCCAATAACTCTACCTGCAAAGCACTTAAACCTCCCTGCTGATACAATTTGCTTTCGTTTACGAAACCAATGGCTGGTATATCATAGGCATCAAAAGTAGCGATAAGCTTCTTGGTAATATCCTGCAGATAGGCTTCATCGTTATTGCCATAATTGACGACCGGAAGATCATCAATGGTAAAGCAAACTTCCTTGGTTTGGGCAAATGAAGTAATAGAAATGAACAGTAAACTGAGGACCAGATAGTTTTTCATTTTTGGGTTTTTGTTGTAAATCAGGCGGCTAATATAAGGAGAGATATGATTGGATAATAGTCAATGCAGCTTCTATAAAGTAGTAGAACGACTTTTGAAAGCCGTTCTACAAATCAGTGCATAATGTTTAAAAACCGGATTTACCTTTCAGAAGAAGGTTGCACCACACGTACCGGGTCTTCTGGTTGTGGCAGCAATTCTACCGGATTTTCTTCCAGCATTTCTAAGGCTACTTCTACGGCTTTTTCCAGTTGAGGATCATGGCCTTCAATGACTAACTTGGCGTCCTGTTCTACTTCAATGTCGGGGGCAACCCCTTCATTTTCAACATCCCACTCCCCTTCTACATTGTAAAAACCTCCTCGCGGAGCAGTGATTCTGCCGTTGTCAATCAGGTTAGGTACATCCCATATTCCTACCAATCCTCCCCACGTTTTGGTACCTACCAGGGGACCGATTTCTCTCATTTTGAACATATAGGGCATCATATCTCCACCGGAACCCGCCATTTCATTGATGATCATCACCTTTGGTCCCCAGATACCTCCGTTGGGAGCGGTAAAAGGCTGACGATCGCCTATGGGATTGTTGAAATACCCCAGCAGATCACGGGCCAGCAGGTCTACAATATAGTCAGCAATAGAACCACCCTGATTGAAGCGCTCGTCAATCACTGCTCCTTTTTTATTTTTCTGGGCAAAGTAATAGCGGTTGAAATTGGCATAACCTCCACCCCCTGTATTGGGTAACCAGACATAGGCCAGTTGTCCATCCGATAATTCATCTACCTTCCGGCGGTTACCTTCCACCCAGTCGTATTGCCTCAGCAGATATTCATTGGAAACCGGAACTACCGTTAATTCTCTCGCACCTTCCATAGTAGGTTCATCATTGACAGTGATGAAGATTTGCTTATTGGCAGTCTGGTCAAAAGCGGAGAAAAGGTTTTGAGAAGCACCCAGTTCCACTCCGTTCACCGCCAGCAGGTAATCTCCTTCATTGACATTAATACCCGGAGCGCTCAGGGGTGCTTTGATCTGGGGATTCCAGCTTTCTCCAGTGTAGATTTTCTCAATCCGGTAGCGGTTATTTTCAATGGTGTAATCCGCGCCTAGCAGACCTACCGGTACGCGGTCTACATCGGGATAATCACCACCACCCACGAAGGAGTGACCGATAGAGGTTTCACCTCCAAAAATATCCAGCACATAGTTGAGGTCAGAGCGATGTTTTACATGCTCAATCCAGGGAGCATAGGTTTCATAGGCCCAGTCCAGGTCCAGACCATGCACATTGTCTACATAGAAGTAATCTCTCTGATACCGCCAGGCTTCCCTGAAGATCTGCTCCCATTCTGCTGCCGGATCTACTTTGATCTCTATGTTGCTGATGTTCAGGCTTTCTTCTCCCGGATTAGGACTTCCATAAGGGTCAGAAACCACATACTGATTACCAGAGGCTATGTAGAGATATTTATTTTTGTCGGCAGATATTTCAAAGCCCTGCACCCCATCGGTAATCTTTTCGGGCTCTCTTTTCTCCAGGCTAAAGCGATGTAAGGTCAGGCCATCCTGCTGAGGAATCTGCTCGGTATAGAGGATTACGCCTTCTTTGGCTGCTTCCAATTGGGTATAGCTTCTGACAGGTACGGGCAGCGCCACAATTCTTTGCTGTATGTCCTCAAAGTCAATTTTCACCTCAACTTCTTTCTCTTCCGCCTCATCTTCGTCATCTTCTTCTTTTTTATCCTCTTCTTTTTCTTCCGCTTCTTCATCGCCCACGGCTTCATCATCACTTTCTGGTGCTAAAGGCGAAGGCTCATCTTTGGAAAGTACAGCCAGGTAAATCGCCCGGTTGACCGGATGATCATAAGAGGACATATCCAACCAGCCTACGTTGAGACCATAATCTGTACTGGCGGTGAAGTAAATGTACTTGCCACTGGCATCCCAGGCAGGCATCTGGCAGTCAGCCATGCCATCGGTGAGCTGAAAAGATTTTTTCTGATCCAGCGAATAGACAAAAATCGCAGCGTATTCATTGCTTAGTCTTTTGGTATATGCCAGCCATTTGGAGTCAGGAGCCCATTCTCCGTAGATGACATGCTGTGGATGGGCAAAGCCTTCGTTGCCCACTTCCGTCAGTTCTCCACTTTCTACCTCCACGATCATCAGCGTACGGTTCTCATTGTAAAAGCTGAGGTATTTGGAATCCGGCGACCAAGAGGGATGATAGTAAAAAGTAGGATTTTCTATTTCAATTTTTCTCTTCTCTTTGCCGTACTGATCGGAGATTACCAGTTGATACTCTCCTCCTTCATCAGAAAACCAACTGATATACTTACCATCGGGCGACCAGGCTACTTGCCGGTCAGCTACGCCTGAAGTGTTGGTCAGGTTTCTGACGCTACCTTTGTCGGCCGGCACGGTAAACACATCGCCACGTGCTGACAGGGCTACTCTTTTGCCGGTAGGGGAAATGGACAGATAATCTACATAATCTTCTATCTTACTCCAGTGGGAACGCGCCCAGGGAAAATCTCCAATTACTTCAATAGATAATTTTTCAGGCTCCCCACCCTCCGGATTCAGGGTATGCAGATAACCTCCGTTTTCAAAGATAAGGGTTCCATTACCGCCCTCCAGGTTCTTACAGTCAAACTCCTCAAAGGAGGTAAGCTGCTTTACTGCTTTGGACTGGGTATCGTACTCCCATATGTTCATGACCTGCTCACGGTCGGAGAGGAAATAAATTTTATTACCCATCCACACCGGATCTACGTCACGGCTATTGTCCCAGGGTAGTTTTTCTACTTCATAAGTCTGTAAATCCATAATGCGCAGAGGGGTAAGCTGCCCTCCACGGTAATTTCTGAATTCAGATTCCCAGGGATAGATCATTTCGTATACAAACTGGCTGCCATCGGGAGAAAACTTACCGCTTACTGCCCGGGGCACGATGAACTGCTCCGGCATATTCCCGTCAGTCTTCACCGTCCATAGCTGATCAGGTAGCGGATAGGGCACTTGGGTACGGCCTGAGGCAAATAGTATTTCGCCATCTTCAGTCCATCCTCTCACAAAGTCAGCTCCCGGATGCCAGGTCAGGCGCTGAGGACTTCCTCCGGCTACCGGCACCACGAACACATCGGTATTGCCATCGTATTCGCCGGTAAAGGCAATCTGTTGCCCGTCGGGAGAAAAGTGCGGCTCAGACTCCACGCCGGGAAAAGTAGTCAGTCTACGTACATTGGAGCCATCGGTATCTGCCAGCCAGACATCTCCGGCATAGGCAAAGGAGATATGATCGGCACTAATAGCGGGGTTTCTTAATAGTCGGGATTCCTGTGCTAGAATATCCTTGCTGGTGCAAAGGGCAAGAAACAGCATAGCAAACTTAACCAAAGGTTTGGGCTGTGTCATTTGTTGATAATGTTAGGTAAATAATCAATTTGTCTGAACGCTGGAGTACAGACAATTTTAGAAATGTTGTTTACCTGTTAATTTACAAAAAGACTGAATAAAACCAGCTTTTTGCGATGACACACCTAAAGAAATTAAGTATTTGCTACAAAAGTAGTTACAGTGTTCATAAATGGACACACGTTCCATAGAAAGCAAACTGTTAAGTTACAAAGCAAAAAGCTGCATGGTATAATCCAGTAGCTCTACACCTCCTGCCTCTCCATGTCCTGGTATGATAATTTCTGCTCCATTGTACTTACTTTTTACCTTACGAATGGTATTTGACCACTCATTGGTATTGGCATCGGCCAGATTACCTTTGGTAGCATTCACCGATTTGACCATACAGCCTCCGAAGAGGATTTTCTCCTCCGGAACCCAGGTCACAATATTATCACGGGTATGTGCTTCTCCCAAAAAGTCACAGATTATTTCCTCATCTCCTACTCTGATTTTCTTTTTTCTGGCAAAGGCATTTTGTGGAACTACTGCGCTATCCTGTTCAGCCAGGGTGCAGGTAAGCTTGGAAGCATAGGATCTGGCCCCAGCTTCATGAAAAGCCTTCAGCCCTCCCAGACAATCGCTATGAAAATGGTTGATGACCACAGCTTTTACTTTAGTATCAGGAAACGCTTCGGATATCCAGCCCAGCAATTGCTCAGAGATTTCATCATTGGGCGGAGTATCCATCACCACGGCTTCGTTCTGATTGATATACAGTAAACCATTGCAGGCTACCCGCCCGAATGAGGGATAAGTTACATAAGAAACATGGATGAAACTCTTATCGGTGAGAGGGATGATTTCCAGGTCTTCAGAAATTTTAATAAGGTCTTTTTGCGTTTGAGCGTGAACCGCGAGGGTGTGAGCTAATAAAAACGAAAGGGTAAGGAGTAATTTACTCATAGGCTTTGTCTGGAATAAAGATATGTATGATTAAGGCTAAAGGAGCGGCTAATATAATAACTTTCACTTGTCACAAGCGACTCCTTTGGCAATAATTATCACACATTCAGCGCAGACAAAACACCCCGGGTGTAGCCCACTGACTCGGCCAGACCGGGTACGGGATCATCACCATCTTTTTCATACTCTAGGCCTACTACTCCGGTATAGTTGATTTCCTGCAGGGTTTTCAGAAAGGCCGGAATATCCATAATGCCACGCCCAAGTTCCAGTGTACCTCCTTCGGCCCCTCTTTTGTCTACATCTTTGAGGTGCACATCATAAAGTCGTTCTGCATACTGCTTGGCTTTGGCTGACGGATCCTGACCAATACGGAAGGTGTGCCCGATGTCAATGCATAGTCCGATACGCTTATCTAGGTCTTTTACTTTTTCATATACATTGTCAGGACTGGGATACACATCATCTCCCGGCCCATGATTATGGATGGCCAGCATGATATCAGTTGCTTTTACTTTTTCTTCTACCTGAGGCAGAAGGTCATAATTGGGTACACCGATGATCATTTTCAGATCAGCAGCCTGGGCATATGCAAAAGCATTGTCTACTTCTTCAGGCGTCTTCATGTAAATTACGCCTGCTCCATAAAGGTCCAGGCCGGCATCCCTCACCTTCCTGGCAGCTGCTTTGATTTGCTGGGGGGTGCTATCCAGGGGCAGGTGCATACTTTTTAATGAAATAGCATCCAGCTTAAGCCGCTTGGCTACTGCGATAGCTTCTTCCAAAGAAAGACTACGCAGTGAGTATGAAGCTACGCCCAGTTTAAGCGGCTCCGCATGAGGAATAACGTTGTTCGGATGAGCCTGAGTAGCATAAGCTTTAGAGGTTGTAGTGGTTGCCAGGGCTCCTAATCCGAGCAGTTGTAGAAAGTCTTTTCTTGTGTATTGCATTTTAGGTTGTGTTTTGATTTGTTTTCAAAATACAAGAAATCTCCTACACTTTCCGAATTTTATACCTCTATAAAAAAGAAGAGGCACAGCCACTGGGTGAACTAGCTATGCCTATCTTTTTGGGATTACACTTATAATTTTCTAAAGACTACATTTCATTATCATACACCAGAATATTCTCTGGTTCGGCGGCTAACCCATCTTCCAACATGTATAAATGATCTTCACCATCATTGCCTTCGGAAACTTCCCACTGGTAAGTCTTGGCAAAGTTTTCTTTTTCATCTTCTTTCACCGGACGTTCAAAATTATACGAGCTGACACAGTTATCTGCACCTTTGTATTTGCCCTCTATCGGGTGAAAGGTAATCTTATCTCCTTTCACTTCTACTGTGCCTTTCACGTAGGTATAGGACTGGGTAAGACAGTTGTAACTGCGCACGCTGATATAAGAGTACAATTCATACGTACCGTCTTCTTTAAAATAATAACGGATAGCACCATCATGACCAGCGCCTACGTATTCTCCCTGGTCACCCCAGAAGTTGCCAAAAGAAATGCTTCCTACCTGCCAGATAGCATTGGTAAGTTCATTGGGTACATCTGTACGAGGCGAGTCATCCCACTGCTCAGACTGAGTATCCTCGTCTTTACAACCGGTAGTAAACACTGCGAAAAAGCAAAAAAGCAAAAAGAGATTTTTCATCTTCAAAAATTTAATGGGTTAATGTTGTTCAAATTAATCATGCATTTACTGCATTGTATTATGACAAAGGTGAGGACAAAGTGCGGGCTGTACCATACCTGCGGAGCAGGATTTATACTACCCTCTGGCGGGTATTTGCTCTACCTGAGTATGGGTAAAAAAGGAGGAAAAATCTGCAGCAAAAAAAACTCTATCCGGAAGTGGATAGAGCTGAGTTATTATTTTTTGAAAGGAATAGTATAGTAAGCGCTTCAGCGCAAACTTTGTGATAGATCACTTCATCTGCCGTTAGTATTTTCTTGCGTACAAGAGTACATGACCCTGGTCGCTGGGAGTGAAAGCATAGGACAATTTTTTATTGACAAAAGACTTATCAGTCTGATGGGTAAAGAAAGAAGCTGAGTTGGGCACTTTCAAACTCCATGAACCTGAGGTTTGTAATTCGCCGGGCAAGATGAGTACCATATGACCATACTGTGCTCCTTTCATCACAGCCACTACTGCTTTATTTCCGTTTGCATACTTCTGCGCATTGCTTAAAGCATTCTGATCATAGCCTTTTCCCAATAAAGTCCACTGGTCACTTTCTTCAAGAAACCCATAAATCTCATCCGGTTCCAGAAATCTCCCTTTGTCACTGGAAAAGAAGTCATTGACTTTATAAACCGTTTTTAATGACTCGCCAGCAAAGCTATGACAGGCAGACACATCATTACCACTTCCACATTGCATAAACTCCTGAAGGGAAGTTTTCAGATCATTCTCCCAGTTACGGTTAAGGTGCTGGGCCTGCAAGGACATACTTATCGTTAAGAAAAAAGCTATAATTAAGTACTTCATTGGTAATTGGGAAATTAAATTAATGAAAAGCTGTTGCAGTATTTTATTTATTATTTCTTATCTCTTGCTTTGCTCAATAAATAAAAAATTCTTTTCCTATCTATTATCATGCATTGAGATATTTACCTGGGCAAGTAGCCTTTTCTTTTGATGAGATAAAAGACATTCTGATAGCTATACATTACGCATGTAATAGTATTTTAATAAGAAAATATTGTACTTTATTTATTAAATGTATTGCCGTCAGAACTGATACAAAGGGAAAAGGAAAAGTCATCTGCCCAATACTGCTTTTGATAGTTTTGAGCTTATACCCACTATTCCCTGAACAGCAAGGGTACTTACTTAATTCTTCAAGCATAGAAAGTTGAGGAGGGGAACTTCCAGGATAAAAAAAAATCTGCAGCCAGTGCAGATTTTCATAAACAAAACTGAATTGATGCTTTACTTTTTCACACCCTGTAGCTTTCCTTTTTCCTTAACACGTTTCATAAACTCACCCAAATCTTCGTCGGAATACGTACCATAGGCATTTACTACAATACCTTTGGTTCCATCACGAGCTTCCAGCGCATACAAAATTGACATATCATCGGGATTGCTTTCTCCTTCAAAACGGTATTCTTCTTCTATGCTTAGCTCCTGCGCCTGATAGTTTTTGTCAGATGAACGGTCTTTCAGTGCTCCGTTTTCAAATCTAAACTGAGTCTCATACCCCTTTTTAGCGAGTTCATTCATTTTTTCGGTAAGAGGCGGCCTGTAGTCTTTCATATCCTGTGTATTCATCTTGCTAAATTTAAGGTCAAAAAATTTTGATGGTCACTATCTATACAATCAACCTACAGGCAGGTACAATGTTTTTAGTTATTTGGAATTAGTAAACCAGTTTAAAAACCTGGGCTTGTTGTTTTTTATCCAGTTAGGCTCAGGAAAACGATAGCCTACAAAAAGCTCGGTATTTCTGGCACGTTCCTGCAGGCGGATATTATCTACTTGCATATAGCCATACGTAAATACTGATGATATACCGGCAAAATACTTACCATTATCATAGCCAATAGCTGCACTAAAATTGTAGAGGGGAGATATGCCTAACTCATCCATTTCGCTGTCTCTTCTTTCTAAACTCTTTTGCTGAAGGGCAAGTCCTACCGAAGCGGAGGCATGAATAAAGAAATTGCGGTACACAAAATTGTAGGCATAACCCGGACGTACAAAGAAGGAAACACCACTAATCTCCGTGATTGTAGTATCACTGGAAAAATCATTACGAGCACGTGAAGGAACAACAGAATCATCACCCGATAAATCAATATACGAAACCCCACCCGTCAGCATCCATGTACCGGCGTTCTTTAACTGTACATTATTCCGATTGAAAGGTGCTTTAACCGAGACCTCTTCTCCAGAAAAAAGGTAAGTAAAGCTCGTGGTAAACCTCAAGGCTCGTATTCCGGTTTCACTTGCATTATTTAAGCCATCATCCAAAGTCTGCCCATCGCTCAAATATAGATTCTGGTATAGCTGTAGTCCTCCTTCTAAAAACCATTTTTTCTGATACAAGGTACCACGAATATCAATTACCTGACTTTTAAAGATATCTGCTCTTTCGTAAAACCAGGATACGGGAAGGGGGAAATGAAGCTTAACACCTATTCCCCAAAAATACCACCCTACTCCTATGTAATTGAGGTTATTGGGCGCAAAATTAAGCTTGGTTTCATTGTTAAGGTTACGTAGTGAAGTATTAAGCCCGCGATTAATAATTAATGCTTTAACATTCATGGTATCATTCAAAACACCTATGAAATCATTCTGCTGGGCATTCAATGTGTGAAAGGGAGCAGCAAGCAGTAGCGAACTGCTTATTAAGCATATAAAAAATGTGTGTCTCAGTTGCTTGTTTATCTACTCAAAGTAAAATTAAGCACCGAATGTTATGATTATGTAAAAATCGTTCTAAAAAATTTACTTTTCTATGCCTGAAAGTACTCTTTTGATATCGTTGGCCTT
The DNA here is from genome assembly GCF_038039535.1 of Catalinimonas locisalis. NCBI lineage: Bacteria > Pseudomonadati > Bacteroidota > Cytophagia > Cytophagales > Catalimonadaceae > Catalinimonas > Catalinimonas locisalis. The sequence goes on from NZ_JBBPHP010000054.1 coordinate 28,075, forward strand.
AGTAATTTCCTGCTTGCTGGCAGCTTCATCTTCAGCGTCTATGATTTCTTTGAAGCGTTGCAGGTTCTTGATATATGCTCCCAGCGCTGAAGATATGTTTTTGGTGTTTTGAGTAAAGATTGGTGCCCACATTTTGGCAGAGCTTTTGGCAAGCCTAACTGTGGAAGAAAACCCACTACCTGCCATCTCAAAAATACTAAACTCGTCTTTTTCTTTGTCCAGCACCGTGGTACTGAGGGCAAAAGAGCTGATATGGCTGAGGTGAGAGACATAAGCAATATGCCGGTCGTGTGCTGCCGGATCCATATAGCTCATCCGCATATTAAGTTTGAGTTTGAACAGGTTTTCAATCACTTCCAGCGCCTCAATGTCAGACTTCTCTCTTTCGCAAAGAATCATCTGCTTGCCTATTAGCAGATCTGCAAAAGCAGCATCAGGACCGGAGCGCTCCGTACCCGCAATAGGGTGAGCGGCTACATACTGCCCTCGCTTGGGGTGATCACTTACCGAGCGACAGATAAGCTCTTTGGTAGATCCGAGGTCAGTCACTACTGCATTGCGGGGCAATATATCCAATACCTTAGGAAGCTGTTTGAGCAGCACATTTACCGGCGTGGCCAGTATGGTGACATCAGCATTCAGCACTCCCTTCTCCAAAGTCATAATCTTATCGGCAATCTCCCCTACCAAGGCGCGAGCAGCATGGTCGCGGTTATTATCTACCCCGATAATCCGATAGCTACTGTCCTTTGCTTTTAGTCCAAGCGCAGTAGAGCCACCCAGCAATCCTAATCCAACAATGCAAATGTTCATAAAAAATAAGTTCTTATACCAAATTATTAACTCTACTAATAGCCCCTTGTAAAATATTATTCTGATTACACAGTGAGACCCTAATATATCTATTACCTTTTGCCCCAAATATAAAACCCGGCGTTAAAAAAACATGGTATTTCTGTAAAATGCTGTCAACAAATTTTTCGGACGACTCCTGAGTATCATCAATTTTGGCCCAGACAAACATACCTTCCTGCTCCTGTGAGTAGCTACAACCCAAAGCATCCAAAAGCTGAAACACCAGCTTCCTTCTTTCAGCATATTCAGCATTGCGTCCGGCATGCCAGGTTTCAGGGTTTTGCAGTGCCCGCACGGCAGCATCCTGTATTGGGCGAAACATTCCGGAATCTACGTTACTCTTTATTTTCAGTACTTCCGTCAAGTATTCTTTAGCTCCGCAAATCCATCCTACCCTCCAGCCTGCCATATTGTGTGATTTGCTCAAAGAATTGAATTCCAGACATACCTCTCTGGCACCGGGCAGCGATAAGATACTCAGTGGCTTAGCTTTATTCAGCACCAAACTGTAAGGATTATCGTGACAGATCAGAAACTTTTTTTCCTGCGCCAGTTGAATAAGTTCCTGAAGCACTTCAGCATTGGCAGGACTACCAGTGGGCATATGAGGGTAATTAAGCCACATCAACTTTACTTTACTGTAATCCTCCTTCCGCATGGCTTCCAGTTCAGGCTGCCAGTCTTGTTCGCGAAGAGGATAGTGCCTGATCTTTGCTTCTACCATATTGGATACCGAGGTATAAGCAGGGTATCCTAATTCGGGAACCAGCACCTCATCTCCGGGATTAAGAAAAGTCAGAGAAACATGGGTTATTCCTTCCTTAGAGCCCATCAGCGGCAACACTTCTCCCTCAGGATTCAAATTCACACCATAAGTCTGCGCATACCAGTCAGCAATTGCCTTGCGCAATTCAGGGGTACCCTGATAGGGCTGATACCCGTGATGATTGGGTTGACGTGCCGACTGATATAACTCCTCTATGGTCTCTGCTGAAGGCATCATATCAGGACTGCCAATACCCATATTGATAACATCCAAGCCAGCCTCGCGCATGCGGCGAATTTCCTGCAGCTTGATGGAAAAATAATACTCTTTGACGTTCTGTAAACGATTGGCTGTGGGTATGATCATAGACATAAAACTACGATATAAAAAAAAGACCTGAAAGGTAAACTATCCTCTCAGGTCTTAATTTATTTTTGGTTAAGAGAGGTCTAGCCTAAAGCCTTTACTCCAGGAAGTTCTTTACCTTCCATGTATTCCAGTAAGGCTCCTCCTCCGGTAGATACATAAGATACTTTGTCGGAATAGCCCATGCTGATAACCGCTGCTGCGGAATCACCACCCCCGATGAGTGAGAAAGCACCTTTCTCTGTGGCTTTTACTACCGCTTCAGCTACCGCCCGTGTACCTTCGGCAAAGTCGGGGATTTCAAAAATCCCCATAGGCCCGTTCCACAGTATTATCTTAGACTCAGCGATAGTATCGGCAAATACCTGACGAGCTTCGGGGCCAATATCAACGCCCATCCATTCATCCTGAATCGCATGGTTATTGGCAACCCGGGTTTCTGCTCCTTCTTCTATCTTCTGGGTTACGATAGAGTCAATCGGCAGATGGAGATGTACGCCTTTATCTTTGGCTTTGCGGATCAGTTCGTTGGCTAGGTCCAGCTTATCAGTCTCAACCAGTGACTTACCGATCTCACCACCCATTGCCTTAAAGAAAGTGTAGCTCATCGCCCCACCAATGATCAGGTTATTCACCTTATCCAGTAGTCGCTCAATGATCTCAATCTTGTCAGAAATTTTAGCCCCACCCATAATGGCGGTGAAGGGTTTATCACCACTTTCCATCACTTTGTCGGCATTGTCAATCTCAGCTTTGAGTAAGTAACCCGCAGCTTTTTCATCAAAAAACTGGGCTACAGTAGTGGTTGAAGAGTGGGCACGGTGGGCTGAGCCAAAAGCGTCGTTCACATATATATCACCCAGTTTAGCCATCTGCTTAGCAAGTGCTTCATCTCCTTTGCTCTCCTCAGGATGAAAGCGGGTATTCTCTAACAGCAAAATCTCTCCTGCTTTAAGCTCAGCGGCTTTCGCTTCTGCTTCAGCGCCTACACAGTCATTGGCAAAATGTACTTTGGTACCGCCCAGGAGTTCAGAAAGATGATCTACCAGGTGCTTTAGAGAGTACTTCTCTTCCGGTCCTTCTTTAGGACGACCGAGGTGCGACATCAGTATGGCAGAACCACCGTCGTTGAGAATTTTTTTAAGGGTAGGCACAGCAGCCTGCATGCGGTTGTCGTCCGTGATTTTATGATTTTTGTCCAGAGGAACGTTAAAATCCACTCTTACCAGTGCTTTCTTCCCTGAAAAATTAATGTCATCAATAGTCTTCATAGTTTGATAGATTTTAAAAAAATAAATTCAATGCTACTCACACAAATTTAAAGCTTATTATATTGTTCGCTAAAGCAAAGTGCTTTTTTTCGTTTACGCTAAATTCTTCGCCTAAACTTTCACATTTCAACCTTAGGCTATTATTTAGCAAGATTGCTCATCTGCTACAGAAACATCACAAACCTAATCTTTAACTATGACAAAGCGATTACTTCTCTACTTAAGTTTTTTATTGCCTCAGTTAGTCTGGGCACAGCAAGTTGATTTAGATTACTATCTGCCTGAAAATGCCTCTTACGACTCCAGCATTCCTACTCCCGAATCTATTCTGGGTTTTCAGATTGGTGAGATGCATGCCGAGCATTCTCAGCTCATGAATTTCTATCTGGCACTGGCCGAAGCTTCTCCGCGCGTAACGCTGGAAGAATACGCCCGCTCTTACGAAAACCGTCCGCTCTATCTGCTTACCATCACTTCTGAAAAGAATCAGAACAACATTGAGCAACTCAAAGAAGCACATGTTAATCTGAGCAAGCCTGAACAAACCAGTAGCATAAGCATAGAAGAGCAGCCGGTAGTGGTGTGGTTAGGCTATAGTGTGCATGGCAATGAACCTAGCGGTACTAATGCAGCGGCTTTGGTCTCCTACTATCTGGCAGCGGCTCAGGGTGAAGAAGTAGAAAGCATGCTGGACAATACCATCGTCCTCATTGACCCGTTTATCAACCCGGATGGGATGAATCGCTTCGCAACCTGGGTCAATACCCACAAGGCGGAGTATCTGAGTACCGATCCTAATAATATTGAGCAGAACGAACACTGGCCCCGGGGCCGTACCAATCATTACTGGTTTGACCTCAACCGTGACTGGCTGCTACAGCAACATCCTGAATCCAGAGGCAGGCTGGAGAAATTTCATGCGTGGAAACCCAATATCGTGACCGACCATCATGAGATGGGCAGCAATGCCACTTTCTTCTTTCAGCCGGGTATTCCTTCCCGTAACAATCCGCTTACACCCGAAAATACTTTCCGCCTTACCGAAGCTTTGGGTGAGTTTCATGCAGAAGGTTTGGATGAGATTGGCTCCTTTTATTATACCAAAGAAAGCTACGATGACTTTTACTATGGCAAAGGTTCAACCTACCCTGATGTGAACGGAGCAGTGGGTATCCTCTTTGAACAGGCCAGCTCCCGCGCTCATGCGCAGGAAACAGAAAACGGACTGTTGACTTTTCCTTTTACCATTCGCAATCAGGTGAGTGCCAGCTTTTCTACGCTGAGAGGCGCTCAGGCTTTGAAGAATGACCTCCTTCAACATCAGGTAGATTTTTATCCGGGCGCGCTGGATGAAGCTGCTGCTGATCCTATCAAAGCTTATGTTTTTGGAAGCGAGGCGGATGCTGCTACTACTTACCATATGGCAGAAGTATTGAAAAGACATCAGATAGATTTGTACCGCCCTGCACAGGATATTGCTGCCAACGGACACACTTTTGAGACCGAAAGCAGTTACCTTGTGCCTACCAATCAGCCGCAGTACCGCCTCATAAAAGCGCTTTTTGAGAGACGCACGAGCTTCAACGACAGTCTTTTCTATGATGTATCAGCCTGGACTTTTCCGCTGGCTTACAACCTACCCTTTGCGGAGCTGAGCAGCCGACAGCTCAGACAGGGAGAGGAAGTTGAGCAGCCGGAGTTTCCCGAAGGTGAAGTAGTGGGTGGACGCAGTGCGTATGCCTATTTGTTTGAAATGGATGGCTACTACGCCCATCGTGCGCTGTATCGCTTGCAGGATGCCGGACTCAACCTGAAAGTATCTACCGAAGCCTTTACCGACCAGAATGGTAAACAGTTTGACGTAGGCACCATTCTGATTCCCATCAGCATACAGGATGATATGGATGCCGATGAGATTTACGATTTGGTACAAACGGTAGCCGACGAAGATGGCATCAACGTCTATGCCGCCAATACCGGTATGACCACTACCGGAGTCAGCCTGGGAAGCCGCACTTACGAAACCCTGGAGAAGCCCAAAATCGTGATGCTGATTGAAGGTGGCGTGAGCAGCTATGAGTCGGGGGAAGCCTGGCACCTATTGGATCAGCGCATGCACATGCCCATCACCCTCATGTCGCTGGATATGTTTAACCGGGCCAGCCTCAACTCCTACAATACCTTGATCATGGTGGATGGACGTTACAATGACATTAGCGAAAGTGCCAAAAGCAAGCTCAAAAGCTGGATACAGGAGGGCAACAAAGTGATAGCTACCAAAGATGCCGGAAAGTGGCTGTCGGACAATGGTATTGGCGGATTTAAGTACAAATCTGCCAGTCAGGATTCACTACCACAGCGAGCTTTTGGCGAGCGGGAAGAATTTCAGGGAGCACAGGTCATTGGCGGGGCTATCTTTGACGCTCGTATAGACCTCACCCATCCTATCGCTTACGGCATGAACAAAGAGGAGATCAGCCTCTTCCGTGATCATTCGCTCTTTATGGAAAAGGCCAGCAATCCCTATGTGAATCCGATCATGTATACAGATACGCCTTTGAAAGCAGGCTATATATCTGAGGAGAAGGAAGAACAGTTACGGAATACTGCCGCGGTAGGCATTGCCCCTTACGGGCAGGGCGTGGTCATTGCCCTCACGGACAATCCTAACTTCCGCGCTTTCTGGTACGGCACCAATAAAATATTCCTGAATAGTATTTTCTTTGGAAAGGTGATGCGGTAGCATCATTATCTCAAGCTGGGTATCTTAAAGTATATTCAGCTTGAGATGCATACCTAAACTGAGTGTTTAACGTATACTTTAAAAATGTTAGATGTTATGAATAAGCAAGCGGTCATTGAAAATGTAATTAAAACTATAAAGAAGCTTCCCGAAGACAAGCTTAATGAAGTAGCAGATTTCGCTAGCTTTCTACTAAAAAAAGAGGAGTCGCCCAATTCCAAATCACTTTCTGATGAACTTTCACAACTCAATAAAGGTCAGTTGAATCACCTTGAAGAAGAGTTTAAAGACTACAAACGTCTTTATCCCAATGAATAGCTATGTAAGTGATACAATATCAACTCTTTTCAGTCAGTTCTTCTTTTTCCTCTGGTTGGTATTGGCGCAAAAAGTCAGGGCAAAAATCATAGTCATTTGGCCAATAAATCCCTCGTCCATTCTCATAAAGCTCAACTTTTTTAAAATATGCTGGATCTGACAGAGGTTTACTTAAGTTATCTTGCCCGATAAATGGTGTAAAATCAATGGTTTTCTCCGAACCATCACTGAAGTTGAAATAAATTTTTTTGCTATCCAGTACTTTAAGTTTTGTTATCCTTATCATACTATTCAAATTTTAGTCTAACGGTTCAATGCTATCTAACGTCTCATGGCTTCTGGCTTTTTGCCAATTGGTGATTAATTCATCCCGATGTTCTATTGCCCATTCAATTGCTAAGGACTTGGCTCTCTTTGGCAAATGGCCTTCCAATATTTCTAACGTTTTGATATCAATTATAGCTTCATTTTCCTGATAAATCACATGAAAATGAGGGGGACTATGATCATTATAGAACATTCGGATGATAATTCCATAGAATCTACTTATCTCCGGCATCTTTGAGTTTCTTTATGATCAGCAAATTTAGTGTTTTTTCTTGGTAGATAATGGCTTACATCTCACTTGTGGCAATTCACAAAGCTCTTATTCTGCCAGCCTGAGTTTAAATAAGCTGAAAGGCAAGAATCTGGAATTTGCATTTAACTCAGCATAGACTATATGCAAGGTTGTGTGTTGTCTTTATTATAATTCTTCATCAATATACTCTTCTATCTTAAATTGTTTAGTGCTTAAGTCGAGATAATGATAAAATGCAAATGATCAATCAGTTTCAGGCTTGCTTATTACTCCAAATAATTCAATTGTGTCATTTTTAATTGCGTTAAACCAATATCCATGGAAGTCTGCAATTTGAAGAAAGTCCTGTCCAGCAAGTTTTTCAAAGTCATTTTTCTTAAAGACAGTATCAATAAGAATTTCATTTGACTGTTCAATAACCAAATGTTTTTCGCTGTCCCTGTACTTGTCAATATGTGTTATTCCTTCACTATCAAATTCATCAGTCACATAAGTGTCAAGAAATATATTTTGAATTGAAATTCTTAAGTTTCTTGCAGAAATAATTGTATCAAATTCATGTATCTCCTTCTCTTTAGGAAAGTATCTTTCTACAACGTTTTGATTTTTTGCATTATCATTGTCAGTAGTTACCAAAGAGTCAATCTGTGAATCAATATTTTCAACCTCAGTAGCCTCTTTGTCAACTAATTTACCTTTCTTTTTCTGTCGACTGCAGCTTACAAGCAGAACAGTGATCAGTATTATTAAAATTTGCTTGTTCATCATTTTTTTCTATGCCACAAAGACGAGATAGCGCTTATTGCATTCCGGGGCGGCTGTCTATTTATATACTAGCCCAAGATATAGGCTATACATTTACTTTTATAATGATTTTGAATAAGAAAAGTACGTCTTACTGTGAAACGCTTTTAATTACGCAAGATCTGCCAAGCACTTTAAGCAAAGTTTTGCACAACGTCAGTTAATCCATACCCTACCAAAGCTTATCACTTTATCCGGAGACTGCTCCACCGCAAATAAACATGCCACAGCTTTGTCAAGGCATTGGGTAGGCCGGGGGAAATCTTTCGTAACTTTTCCAAGAGACTGAGAAGTTGAGGAAAAATGGTTTGTAACTTTTCCAAGAGACTGAGATGCAAGGGGAAATGCCTTGGAAGTTTTCCAAGAGACTTCCCCCTGAGGGGAAATCGTTTATCACTTTTCCAGAACACTTCCCCTCGGGGGGAAATGGTTTGGAAGTTTTCCAGGAGACTTTCCTCCCACTTCCATGTAAGTTATCATTTTTACAAGACATTTTCCCTCACGGTCCAATGCCTTGGAAGTCTGTCAAGCCTTTGCTCCATTTGTCTCAGCGTTCCAAAACTTTACCCACCGCCTGGAAAGGGCTATTTCCCTCCTTCATCCATTTCAGGCACCAAAATCCCCTCTATGTAACATATTGGCCTATTAAACGCAAAAGACTACTTTCGGACCCGATTGTCATTTGCGTTGATTTAAGTTAAGGTGTTAAATAAATCATCTTTTCCTGTGGAGACCAGCGAAACTGCAGATTGGGCAGCTACGCTTCAAATACTCTCAGCTAGATCGGCTTTAAGAAACACCTACATCTTTATCTGAATAAATTGCTATGTTAGTGAAATGATGGCATTACCTCTCTGATTTGAGGGTATGAAAATGTTCAAAAAAAAATAGATACTTTCAAACAAGACTGTAAGTATTTCAATACCTATAGACTTTAATTGGTAGCTATGACACTTTATGATGTTTTTAAACAAATGGGATTTGAGCTTCCTATAGAAGTGGAAAATGGTGATGTTGCAGGAAGTTTAAAATCTTTTTTTGATATATTTTATAACCAGTTAAAAACTCTACCCTCTCTCGATCATCAATCTGACGGAATACATTATGTCAATAATATTTCTCCTATTGAAATTTACAGGCTCAGCGTCAATCTTATCTCAATTATTAATGAATCAACTCTTGAAAACTTTGCTCAAAGTTATTCAAGTTTCCGCCAGAACTATCAGGCTAGCAGAGTATTCGCATATCTAAAAAATATTCCCCATCAAGTCAAAACCATACCTATCGGAACTTCATTTTACAGAGTCAGACCTCTTCAAAAAAAAGAGTGTAAAGAACAAGTAGAAAGAATTGAAGAGAGAAAAGAGCTTTTTCATATTCCTTTTGATTCATTATTCAAAGTCAAAAACTATCGATACAGTATAAAAGAGGTTCCAGCACTTTATTTATCAACTTCTCTACCACTTGCCTTAGAAGAAACCAGAATAGAAAAACATACCCCATATGCAGTAGTACGCTTTGAAACCACACAGGAAATCAACATCATAAATGTTGACTACTCTTATTACTTATACTATAGATTTGAAGAAGTTATGAGGGAACAGACTGATATTTTTCTATTTCTTGGAATGATTTTACCTATTGTTGCTGCTTGTTCTATCAAAGTTCCCTCTAAACATGAAGGCAATGATTTTAAAGAAGAATATATTATTCCTCAACTTTTAATGAAATATGTACAAGATTACAGGAGTGAATATCAGGCTATAAGATTTTATTCTTCTAGAATTAACCTTGGTGACCCTAGCCAGCATAAAGATAAATATAACCTCGTCCTACCTACCAAAGTTACTTCTACTTCAGGTTATGACGAGAATCTGAAAACGCTTTTTTATATGACCGATGTTAAAAACGTTTTAGAGCACAGAAATCCTCATGATGTTGAAAATGAGCTTCAGCAAATGAACGCTTACAAAATCGACTTCTAAACCTTCATTGCTTCTTCAATCATTGTGCATTTAAAGAACTCTGACGTTGATTTGAGCTAGTCCGATTACTGTCATTAACCTTCTCTCTCTCAACTAAACAGATCGTTTTCCATTTTAATATCCATCACTCTCACAGCGTACTTTTTTTAATCTGAAAGTTATCAGCAGCTCTTCGCTTGTGTAGAGATTTCTAAGCCGTTTATTTCCCTTTCAACAGTTTGATATTAAATCATTCATTAATTAACATTGTAATTTTTTAATATTATTTAGTATTTATTTTATTTAATAAAATTTTTACTTGCACCCATCAAATCAACAAATTAATCGAGTACGTATGAAAAAGTTTGTACTGAGTGTACTAAGAGCATGTTTAAATTTTGAAAAGAGCGGGTCAATGAATAAACTTTAGGTTGACCAAAACTTAAAGATTTATGCA
>NZ_JBBPHP010000055.1:0-35939 GCF_038039535.1 Catalinimonas locisalis
AATATTACAATCTATGAAATGCCTTTTTCCGCCCTGAATTTCATTTTTATCTGTTGACTCATTGCAGGATAAGCCAATGACTGGCTTCATTCCTAATGTATGGAAGAAAAATGGCTATAGGGAAAAGCAAAAATCTCAAAAAAATACAGCTGGTGAAAAGAAAAAAATCAACGTGAATCTATCTTAAATCTGTACAGTAATTTTAGGGAATCACCTTAAAAAATTATAATACATACGGTTTATTTTATAATATTCTTCTTGATTTATAGTATGTCATAATAGCAACCACTTTCGCACTATAAAATATACCCTGTTCTTAGAAAAATAATATCTGAATGCTTGATTTTTTTAATAGAATGCAATGTTGGATGCAGTTTTCATCAGGTAGGCATATCATTCCCACCTTCATTCTCAGTTGTTTTCAAAATTGCTCTAATCCGATCAATATGAACCTGTGACATTTTTGCTCTTTCAAGGGCTGTTTGAGAACCAACACCTTTCTCCCCTCGTGCCATTGCAGTCAGTAGGTTTTTACGCTCCTCAAACATCCGTAGTGCAGTCCACATCGTTTCTTCAATCTTGTTGGTCTGTTCGGCTAAAAGGTAAGCTGCCGTATAGGCGTGCCCGGTATGGCAACGGAACCGTAAGTCGCTATCCTTTCCTACTTGCCATAAAACGCCACCGCAACCCGGACAATTAAAAGGAACCTGATCGCCCAGATTATTGACTGAAGACAAATCGCTTAACACACGTTCAGCAATTTTAGCCTCAATCAGAACATCTTCCGGAACAGCTTTGCGCTTTTGTAATTTCCGTGAAATTAACTGGTCTAGTAAAGTCCCCATTTCATATATAGGCAGGCAATAATCTACCTTTACGTTATTCAAAGCATTTCTTGGCATATCCGGATACTCGGCTTCGTCTGGATCCTGTACAATACAGATTCCTCCGCACCTTTTAATCGCTTTCATTCCTGCTGTTCCATCATCAAGATAACCGGTGAGCAATATCCCGATCACACCAGTCCCAAAGGCCACAGCAGCTGAGCGAAATAAGGGATCAATGGCAGGACGAGACCTGTTTTCGTGGGCTCCTTTGGTCACCAGCATTTTCAGGTCTCCCCCAATCAACAGGTGATGATCTGATGGCGCCAGGTATAAATTTCCGGCTTTCAAGTTGTTTCCGCTTTTTGCATGCTGACATTTTACGGTATTTAACTTATTAAGCTGGTCCAAGAGTATATTTCCCGTAGCATCAGGAGAAATATGTCGGACAATCAATACCGGCAAAGGGAAGTCTTTGGGAAGTTGACTTATTAGTTTTTTTAATGCACTCAATCCCCCTGCTGATGTACCTATGACAACGACCTGGGAAATTTTTTCGGGCTTATCGGCTTTACTGCTTTTTTTCATTTTTTTTATCAACTAAATTTAATTACAGGACCTAAAATTATTGAATGTTATCCAGTGATTACCAGTACATTATTTTAATCTCAAAGTGCACTTCATCCGATCTTTCACTGATGTTGCCTCAGCCTTGTTTGTTAGCATGTAGGGTTCGTAAACATAAAAGTACCGAATTATCCTAAGGATTATTAAGCTTACACGGCTTTTTCATAAAAGGTCATGATGTTTGAAAAGAGGTATTGCTAAAGCTGGCTTACAAGCTATATCTTCCTGCATTGCTTTGAGAAAGCCTTTTTTCTGTTGTCTGAGCAGGTTTCCAGCGACCGATATAATACTAGCCAGCATCTTACTACGTGCTGGTTCTTTGCATTTGATGTGATCTTCCCGAAAGGTAGTGTCTCTTACCCAGTTGTCAGCCTCAATACTCCAATGTTGGCGGATAGCGATAAAGATTTTTTGAGGTTTGATCTGCTCAGGGATAGCATTAGAAAGATAGTAACTTATTTCTTGGCTTACTTTGCCTGTTTTACAATGGGTGCTTTCTCGTTCCACTACGGCTAAAGTAGCAAACCCTGAAGCGTCCCATTTACTTTCAAAGCAGATGGCCTCCACTGAATAGAAAGAAGCTTTTCGCTGCTCTATACGCCCATGCCCCTTGTCTAGGGTTTGTTGCTGGGCAAATGGCTCAGCAAGCACGGTATGATCGCGTAAGTCATCTAGTAGCGCCGACTGATTGGCTTTCACTTGCGCAAGGTAAGTACCCCCAGCATCTTGTACCATTTCTAGGGTTTCGTGTTGGTTGTGTAAAGCATCAAAGGTGATACATTGACTAGCCAGAGCCCTTTCCTGCAATAAGGCTCGTACACAAGCAATTTCGCTATCTTTGGCCCCATGATAAAACAGACCAGGAAGGCTGATACTACTCTGTTGTAGTAAGGGGCGAACCAAACACAAGCCTCTCTTCTGTCCGGATACCCCATCAATAGTGCCCCGTATCTCTTTGCCATCAAAACTAATCCAACTATCGGCTGGTAGCAGACTGACTTGCCAACCAAAATAGTTGGCATGAAACTGCTGATAGACGTTTTGATCTACCAGAATTAGTAATCTACGTAACTGCGCATCAGAGACGCTGCGCGCTTCATCCAATTGCAGCAGAGAGCATAAGCAGGCGTGGTGACGCACTAAGAAGCGATGAATCTCGGCAATGAGTGCTTGGCCCGCCATTGTAGCCAGTAGTACCCCAAACAGTACAAAGTATAGATCATGACGTTTGCCTCGGTTATCGCGTGGATCAATCAAATTAGCTTGCAGGTAGTGATAGTAAGTCTTACATTCGTTTTTTTTAGGGAGCTTAGCATAGCAATGTATTTTGATGGTGGATCACCAAAATAACAGCTTTTTGCTAAGTTCTCTTTTTATGAAAAGGCCGTGATTAAGCTTAGTGTCATCTTGCAGTAAACGAATCCAATGAACCTTAAAATAGGAAGATTGAATCCAGACTCATGATGCAAGCTCCTCAAGGCGTTGGTTAATATGGCCAATGATCTCCTCAAAACCCTGTTCTATGGCAGTTCTTTCTGATTGGAGAGCTTCAGCCGATACCCCAGATTCCATTCTTTTTCTTGTATCATCTAATTTTTGATAAAAAGTATCCAGCCCCAGCAAGATGAAAATAGGCTTAGCTTTGTGGGTTACCTCATCAAGTATTTGTACATCTTTCTGATTTAGGGCATCCAAATAATCTGACTTATAATTTTTCAATGAGCTGATGGCCATGGCATAATACTTTTTCTTATGATCCAAAGAATCTTCAAAAATCTCCTCAGATTTATTAAAGTCCGGCATGGATATGTCCGGCGTGGTAACGTCCGGCGTGGAAACGTCCTGATCAGGAGTGGCCGGATCAGGTTTACTTGGCTTCTCTATTTTTCTTCCTTCCACAGGTTCAGAATCTTCATCAATCTGTTCTGAAATAAAGGGGTAGATTGTTTTCATCAACTGTTCGGGCTCAAAAGGTTTGGTGATGACACCATCAAAGAGATCATTTTTTACTGCTTTCAGGGAAGTATCAGCCGTCAATACGATAATAGGTACCCGGGCATAGTGTTCATCCAGCTTGCGGATGTGGCAGATGGCTTCCTCTCCATCCATTTCCGGCATACGGATATCCATCAGGATCAGGTCATACTTTTTTTGATTGGCTTTTAAAATAGCCTCTTTGCCATTCTCTGCCTCATCGGCCTGCAATGCCCACCAATGTTTCAGGTGTTGCTGCAGGACCATGCGGTTAAATTCAGCATCGTCTACCAGAAGTATGCTTACTGTTTCTTTTAGTTTACTGATGCCCTCCTGAGCTTCAGATAATGCATCTTCTGCGGGCTTCAGTTGCTCTTCACTTCCTAATTGCTGCCTGAGGATGAAATAAAAAAGGGCACCTTCACCTTCTTCGCTATCTACTACAATTTCACTGCCCATCAGTTGTAGTAGTGATTTGGTAATGGAAAGCCCCAATCCAGTGCCTCCGTAGCGGCGTACTGTACTGCTGTCGGCCTGGGTAAATTTATCAAAGATTCTCTGAATCTTGTCTTTCGCAATCCCGATCCCGCTATCCCTTACAGCAAAATAGAGGTCTATCTCTTTTTCTTCCTGCTTTTCCAGTTTTATCTCCAGACGAATACTTCCCGCTGTGGTAAATTTGTTGGCATTGCTGATCAGGTTGTTGAGCACCTGGGCCAGTTTATGAGAATCGCCTTTTAGCACTGAAGGTACATCTTCAGCGATGCTGAAGTCTAAACGATTGCCTTTTTCTTCGGCCAGGGGCAAATGTGCCTGCCGGATGCTATTAAGTAGGGTGGAGATAGAATAATCATGTGCATCTATTTCTGCCTTACCGGCCTCTATCTTGCTGTAATCCAGGATATCGTTGATCAGGTTCAGCAGATTCCGGGAAGAAAATTGCAGGGCATGGAGATTCTCCACCTGCTCGGGCAAATTATTCTTCTTCAACAGCAAATTGCTCAAACCAATGATGGCATTAAGTGGGGTACGTATCTCATGGCTCATGCTGGAGAGAAATTCCTCTTTGATACCGGCTGAATGTATGGCTTCATCTTTAGCCCTTTGCAGCACTTCTTCTCCCTCTTTTTGTTCGGTAATGTCTCTCATCCCGAGCAGAATGAATTGGACATGATCTAAACGACGGGCATTGAGTAGCATTACACGATGACCGATTTGATCAAAATGATGCCTGATCTCAAAGTCAACAAAAATATTATTCTCGGGAAGAATTTCTTCCAGAAGGGTATGCAGTTCGGGAATGTTCCATTGCCCATTGCCCAACGCATAAATCAGTTGGCCTTCGGTTTCTTCCGGTTTCACTTTAAAGTGCTCATAAAAGGCAGCGTTTGTTGATTTCACCCTGAGGTCAGGATACAGCACCAGCAAAGGTTCATGAAGGGTTTCAATGATGCTTTCGGCATACACTTTGGCTTCTCTCAATTCGTTTTCCATCTTCTTACGTTCACTGATTTCTATGAAGGTAATTACCACACCTTCAATGCGGTCATCATTACTACGGTAGGGCAGCACCCGGGTCAGATAATGTTTGCCATGCTTGTCCTGGACTTCCCGCTCTACCGGTATCAATTTTTCCAGTACAAGTCGGGCGTCATCTATCAGTTCATCATAGCCCAGCTTATGCGTCAGGTCAGTAATAAGGCGCCCGCGATCTACCATGCTTACATTGAACAATTCTCCCAGTTTGGGCGTGAAGCGAAGGATACGCAGCTCTTTACTCAAAAAAAGAGTAGCAATATCAGTAGCACTCAGCAGGTTTTGCAAATCATCGGAGAGTTGCCGGAGCTCTTCCACCTTATGCCGGTTTTCCTGATTGAGGGTAGACAGTTCCTCATTCAGAGACTGTAGCTCTTCTTTGCTGGTTTCCAGTTCTTCCATGGTAGAGCGTAGTTCTTCGTTGGCCGACTGTAGCTCTTCATTAGAAGCTTTCATTTTCTCCCGGCTGCTCTCATGCTCTTTGATGACGGCCTGCATACGCTGTCGCATATTATTAAGCTCAGACTTCAACTCTAGGTTGCTTGCACTGCTGAATCTATTATCTTCTGTATCTTTTCCATGCCGAGCAGTCGCTGGATCATACTCTTCAAACATGACCAGCACCACATTTTCCTCTGAAGGCTGCTCGACCTGGTGAGCAGAAACAATGACCTCCCGCTTCTGGCCTTCTATCATCAGGGAAACTGCCTGGCTGCGGGCCTGTTTTTTAGGTTTCTGGTTAGAAGCCGAGATTCCATCTCCATTCTCCTCCTCTCCCCGAGCAGCATATAAGACTGTACGCAGCTCCAACTGGAGCTCAGCACGTACCATTTTGAACACGTCCCGGCTGGGTTCCCCTGCTGATACCTTTAAATAGCGCACCGCATTTTCGGATATGTGCAGTACCCGATGATCCAGGTTGAGCAGCATGCTGGGCGGGGCATAGCGCTCTACCACCTGCTGATGCAGCGCGCCATAGGGTTTTGTAGAGGTGTTTTTTTCAGGAGTAGATTCTTCAGAAAACTGGTTACGTAGGTTGGGAAAAACCGGTAGTTGCGGTTCCGGCCCGCTAATGTTATGTTTAAAGAAGATAGCGCTTTCCTTACTTTTAGTACCAAAAAGCTCACTGTTGTCCAGATGCTCAGAAGTACCCAACACCAGAAATCCGTCAGGACGAAGGGAATAATGGAAAAGGGCGATGACATCCTTTTGTACACCCCGCTTGAGATAGATCAGCAGGTTGCGACAAACGATCATGTCCATGCGAGAAAAGGGAGGGTCGCTCAACAGGTTGTGCGGGGTAAAGATCACCATCTCCCTCAACTCTTTACGGATGCGGTAGCCCCCATCCACTTTGGTAAAAAATCTCTGCAAACGCTCTGCACTGATATCCGCTTTGATGTCGCCCGGATAAAAACCCTCCCTGGCCTTTTGTAAAGAATGCTCGTGCAGATCCGAAGCAAATACCTGAAAGGTAGGGCTTACGGAGCTTTGATCGGCTTCTTCGGCCAGCAGCATGGCTATGGAATACGCCTCTTCACCACTGGAGCAGCCTACTGACCATACCCGCAGCTGATCGTCCTGGTCTTTACCTTCAAAGAGTTTGGGGATTACTTCTTCTTTGAGTTGCTCATACACTTCAGAATCACGGAAAAAGCTGGTGACATTGATGAGAAAGTCATCAGAAAGGGCGTTTACCTCCTCGGGGCTTTTCTTTAAAAGTGCCAGGTAATCATCCAATTGCTCTATCTGAAAGAGCTGCATTCGGCGTTGCAAACGGCGCAGGATGGTAGAGGGTTTATAGCGGCTAAAATCACGTCCATTACGGGTCCGAACCTGTCTAAAGATTTGCTGGATCATCTTCTCTTCATCATGATCAGTTTCGCCTTTGACCTCTGTTAAGCTGAGATGTGGCTTGGTGCTCACAAAGTTGATAATATAGGGTGGTATGTCGGCCAGTGGTAAGATCATATCTACCAGGCCAGTGGCGATCGCGCTCTGGGGCATACCATCATAGTCTGCCTCTCCAGGGCTTTGCACTATGGTCAGCCCTCCCTGGTTTTTGATCTCTTTGATGCCCAGTGTACCGTCGGAGCCGGTTCCACTCAGGATAATACCTATGGAATGTCCATCATGAACTTTGGCCAGGGTACGAAAAAAATGGTCAATAGGCGCCCTGTCCCTGCGTTGTTCCTCCAGGTCAGACAGGCGCAGGTGTGTGTCAATGGTATCCAGGTTACAGTTGGGAGGAATGATATATACATGGTCAGCTTCCAGCGCAACGGTTTCCGTTACCTGTTGTACCGGCATCTTGATGTAGGGCTGAAGCAATCCCGTCAGATGGCTTTCGTGATCGGGGGAAAGGTGTACCACCACCACATAAGCCAGGCCACTATCTTCCGGTATATGCGAGAACAATGTTTTCAGGGCAGCCAGCCCCCCGGCAGAAGCACCAATGCCTACAATGGTCAGGGGCTTGTCAGAAGTCTGGTTTTTATTCTGATCCGGGATATCACTCATTTAAAAGGTTTAAGGAGTTAAAAAAACAGAACTTTGGTAAGTTAACAAATATTTAAATTTTGTTAAGGATTCGTAAAAGTTTCTGAAAAGAAACCATTGTAAGTCTTTAACTAAGAAAAGCTTATACAAGCATAAAGTCACACCAGCCTGCTTATGGTTAGCAGTGGGAAGACAAAACAGAAAACCAGCAATCACTATGTATTAGAGAAATCATAGGATCGTAGAAAAACTTTTTTTGCACTTTTATAACTTACAAAAAGCACTATCCTTAAGAGCGTATTTTTAATACTTCTAAGGGTAGTTTTGTCACCTCAAAATGAAATCAGTTTTTGATTAGGCTTGTTTATCCTTTGACAACTTTTTTAAATAGACTTTTTAGTTTTCAGCTATATCAACAAACCAATATATACCTGCCATCATCAAGCAGTCAGTTTTTTAATTGTGGTAATTACTCATTTTTTTAATCTAAATTAAATCTCTTTCACTATGAAAACTTTTTTAATCATTTTAATAACCATGCCATTATGGATGCATCCTTTATTTGCTCAGGAAGAAGATAGCACTCAAATAGAAAAAGCTTCTCAGGACGTCGAGCAGGCCATAGACCAGGCCGAAGATTTTGCTGAAAAAAACATGAATTTTGGGATAAGGGCCGGTCTTAACTTTTCTTCTCTCAACGATAATGAAGTACTCAATTCTGATCCGCAAACCGGCCTTCATTTAGGTTTCTTCGGACGCTATCAGTTTTCCAGGCGACTCAGTGCCAAAGCAGAACTTATTTATAGTATGCAAGGGGCACGGGATGATGATTTCTCCATTTTTGAAGAATATTCAGTGAACCTAAATTATTTACGTTTACCTATTTTAGCAGAGTTTATGGTTACAAATAACCTGAGAATTGAAATAGGTCCTTATGTTGCCGTCTTATTATCTTCCCGACAGAGCTTTAGCGATTTACAGGCAGAAGGTGGGAATGAACTTATAATGACTGATAAAGCAGAAACCAATTATGTGGATGCAGGCATGGGGATCGGCGCTTCTTATGAATTTCCCAGTGGATTTGGATTAGGCGCACGCTATACCCAGGGTTTTGCCGATGCACTAGGAAATGACTTTTTTGGGGGGGCTTCCGGTTCCAATACAATCTTCCAGACTTCTGCTTACTTTACCTTTTAAGTTGTAAGAAAAAGTATTTTATATCCACTCACAATTGATCGGGAGTTGATGGACGTGTGTTTGTCAATTCCCTTATTTCACATCCATTAATTATTAGCATTTTAAATAGACTTTCAAATGGCTAAAGTATCTTTCAACAACAACAAAAGTCCCTTTTTTAAATCGCTCAAAACAAAAGTGGACCGTTACTTTGCAGATCATCAGATGCAGCAATCGGGCAATACAAAATTATACTTCAAAAGTATGCTGCAAATACTGTCCGCGTTGACGCTTTATATTGTACTTGTTTTTTTTACGCCCGGTGTATTTATTTCCCTCTTGCTTTGCGGCTTACTGGGCATGAACCTGGCTTTTATTGGCTTCAATATCATGCACGAAGGTGGTCACCAGAGTTTTTCCCGCTATAAGTGGTTAAACAGGGCTTCTGCCTATTCTCTCAATGTCATGGGAGGGAATGCTTATTTCTGGCAAATAAAACACAATATCAACCATCATACCTATACCAATATTGAAGGCATGGATTCGGATATTGACATCAAACCTTTCATGAGATTGCATGAAGAACAACCCCGCTATTGGTTTCACAGGTTTCAGCATATATACTGGATATTCTTTTATGGGATTTCCTACTTTGCCTGGATTTTTTACCAGGATTTTGAAAAATATTTTACCGGCAAAATTTCTGCTGGTAACTCATCACGCAAGTTAAGCCCCAAAGAACATGTTATTTTCTGGCTTACCAAAATAACCTATATGACTATATATCTCATCTTTCCGATGCTGATGGTAGGATGGATACCAGCCATGGTGGGATTCATGACCGTTTCTTTGGTATGTGGACTTTTCATCAGTATTGTTTTTCAACTGGCCCATGTAGTGGAAAACACGCACTTTCCTGTGCCTAACAGCCAATCTCATAAGATAGAGCAAGAGTGGGCAATTCACCAGGTAGTGACGACTTCAGACTTTGCCACCAACAGCAAAGTGCTTTCCTGGTTCTTGGGCGGTCTGAATTTCCAGGTAGAGCACCATTTGTTTCCGAAGATCAGTCATATACATTATCCTGTGATCAATAAGTTTGTCAAAGAAACCTGCCAGGAGTTTAACGTGGCGTATAATGAATATCCTACTTTTATCAAGGCTTTTCATTCACATTTGCTACACCTGAGGCGATTAGGCTCGGTATAAGAAGAATAAGTAAATGGGCTGACAAATCCCATTTACTTATTTGCAATTGTTTTAAGCGTATTCTGCTTCTCTTACTTCAGCTTTGGGTTTTCCCAAGATGCCGCCTACTCCACCGGATATTGCCCCGATAATGAGGGCGAAGAAACCGGCGATAGCAGCTTTGGAAATGGCAGCAGATACATTTTCAGCCGTTTGTCTAGCTTGCGTTGCCGCCTGTTGTTTCATCTCACTGAACTTTTGCTGGGCTTGCTCATACTGGGTAGCCCAGTTGTCAACTGTATTTTGTGCTTCTGTCTGCGACTGATCTGTCCTGGCTACCAACACATTGACAATGGCTTCCTTGTCCACGTTGCTTATCACACTTCCCCCTTTAGAAAATACCTGCTGGATGACTTCATCCAATTGCGCAGGATTGTCAGCGGTGTTTTTGACTTGCTGTCCAGCCTCCTGTGCTTCATCAGCAATGTTTCCTGGCTGTAGTGCTGCCTGGTCGGTTTGTCTGAGGATCTCCTTAGCCTCACTCTTAATGTTTTGTACCGATATATCAGCTTGCTGCAATTGCTGTTGTGCGGCGTCTGCAAGTTCAGGGGCCACAGCACCTACACCCTGGCCTACCAGGGAGAATGTCTGTCCGACTACACTACCGGTGACGCTGAGGATTTTGCCTACCGCCGTCGTGAGCAGGTAAAATGAAAAAATGGTAAACAAGCACCAGGAAAGTATTCCGTGCAATGCGCTGTCCTTACTGTTAGGTACGCCTGCC
This sequence comes from Catalinimonas locisalis, assembly GCF_038039535.1. Lineage (NCBI taxonomy): Bacteria > Pseudomonadati > Bacteroidota > Cytophagia > Cytophagales > Catalimonadaceae > Catalinimonas > Catalinimonas locisalis. The sequence continues at coordinate 10,609 of NZ_JBBPHP010000055.1, forward strand.
AAATGTGCCGCTACCCATCCACCGGCCAGCAAAGATAAGATGGTACTCACTACATACCAGATGATAGAGCCTATGCCCAGACCTTCTGCTACATTTTGCCCGGTAGGGTCCAGAGAGCCCAGGCCAATACCGATACCTAACAAATTAAGTGTCAGGTTGACCACTGCTGCCAATAAAAACCCAGCGAAAACAGCCCCCCAGGATATTCTCTTTAGAAAATTATCTCCATTGGCTACCCCCCGTGTCTCTCCAGGGACGATAGTGCTTCTATGCGTTTCGTTACGATAATCCATAATTATACTAAAATTATAGTGAAAAATAAGACAAGCGATAGTGTTTGTTACTGCTTGCAGCTAGTTAAAAAAAATTAAAGTTATTGAATAGAGTCTAAGTTTGTCCTGCGGGTAATGGTTTCCGTTTCACTAACTGTATCAATGTCTGTCGTCTTTTCCCTAATCGTTTTTTCTACTTCGTATTCTGTTTCTACGACCACAGTATCGGAAGAGATTAAGGTACGTTCAGTCTGCTTCCCTGAATCACAAGCTGACAAAGCAACCAAAAGTACCATGGAAAAAATGAGTGTTAAAATTTTCATAATAATAGCTTGTTAAGATAAAAAAATGGTGTTTTTCAAGTATAACAATAAATAAATTGTGATGGTTAGCTCTACTTATTAATAGCGTATAAATTATCCTTCCTGGGGCATTAATATGATTTCCATAAATTTAGTCTTCATCCAGCAGATGAGCGTGCTTAGGTCGCTATTTCCGGTAGACGGTCTGAAATTTATACACTAAGTTGACAAAATTGCCCTTAGAAGAATTAATAATACCCCATTGCGCACCATTACAACTATACATACAACTCTTTAGCAGAAATATGTCTTTAATTTGCAACTGACTATTAGTATTTCCCGAAGCTTGGAAACAGCAGCACTAATGGTTCATGTTATATTTTTTTTAAGCAATGTCAGAACGATGGCATATTTTTTAGTCTTGTTGAAATACGGGTATTCTTAGTATGAAATCTTCCTATACTGAGGATACCCTTTTTCAAATCCCGATGAAGCCCTTATGGTACAAAATTTGAAAAAACAACCTCCCGGATAGCTTGTTATGTGTTACAATAAAATTGTTTTCGGCTGCAAAAAGCGCTTTTGGCCAAGTCTTAATTAATATATTATTTTTAATTATTAATTGTTATAGAATTTATTTTCATTTTCTTATACTAACCTTATGTTTTTCATAGGATTCTTTTACAATACATTTTTTCTCTTAATTTAATTAGCGAAGAAAACCATGTTGTTTTTTTTTAAACATATAAGGCCGTGATTGTTAAATTAATCAGCAACTCCTTATCAAGCATCATGCACGAATTGGCGGAAACACTTTCTGCAAGGTACCAGAAAAACGACAAATCAACCATTGTTCAGTTGCTTGGTCCGCTGGGGGAAGGAAAAGTAGAAGCCTGTCAGCTTCACGATGGGTTGAGCCTATTCTCTATCAATGGTGTCTTGCAGGAGGGACTGGAAATTAAAGTGAGACAGGAAGGCTATCACCCTCTGCGCTTGATCTACTGCCAGACAGGCCAACTTACCCATTCGGTAGATGAACGGCTGATACAGTATCAACTTCATAATTTTCAAAACTCCTTATCGGCATGTTCAGGGGATGTAAACCAGAACTTTCATTTTCACACTGGCGAGGTCTCTATTTTCATCGTAGAAATAGAACGTTTCTTTTACCTGGAACGGATTAGGAGTGGTATAGATAGTGTTCACCCCCAGTTGGCCAGGCTCTTTGAAGACACCAGTGCTCAATATCCTTTTTTGTATCAGGGCTACTATAGCACAGCCGCAACTGAAGTACTTAGGGGAATCCTAAGTACTGATTATGAAGACCTGATCCTTGACACTTTCTTAGAGTCAAAAACCCTGGAACTATTATCGTTAATGTGGACCCAATATAGTGATGACCAGAAGCCAAGTCATAAACAAAGGGTAATCCGGGAGCGTGATGCCAACGCTTTGATGGCGGCCCGGGATTATGTGCTTAACCATTTGCAGTCGCCACCATCTATCAGTGAGTTGGCCAAGAAAGCAGGGATCAATGAGTTTAAGTTAAAAACGGGCTACAAACAACTCTTCAACACTACGGTGTACCAGCATATCCAGAGTGAGCGGCTCAACCAGGCCAGAGCATTGCTAAAAGAAGGAAAGTGGGATGTGAGCGAAGTGGCCGATAAAGTAGGTTATACCAATAAAAGTCATTTCGCGGCCAGGTTCAGGGAAAAATTCGGTATACTGCCCAAGCAATTTCAAAAAGATAGTGCACAAGATACTTGAAGCACGATGACTTTGGGGTACAAAACTGTTATTTATACTTCCTTTTCTTGTATTTATTGCTACCTAAAACGCTTATCTTTAGTCTAAATGATCACCTGCCACTTAGAGGGTTTTGCCATTTTGGCTATTAATCCAAAATTCCTTCTAAAGCATGTGGTTGCTACGGGGAAGTACCTTCTTAGCCATTCATTTTTACATTATTTGTATATTATTATGAAAATAAAGCTAGAAACCCATAGTTTTCAAGACCTGCTTACGCTATTAGAAAAGGGTTTTAAACAAGACTATTCGGTCAATCGTGACGGAAGTACTATCCAAGTGGTCACTGAGGAACTTAGCGGTCTATTTCGGGCGAAGGACTTTACCCACGGATTAGGACTCTTTTATTTTGATATTTATCTAAATGATGACCTGGACATACTTTTTGACATAGAACAGTTCCACCCTTTGCGGTTTTTGTATTGCCTGAAAGGCCATATCAAACACTCCGGGGTATCCGGTCAGCTCCAGCATGAGATTGAGGCAGGGCAATACATTGGTTATGCGTGCCGCAGGGGAAGTGAACAGATTATCAGTCTTCCTGCCTATCAGCATATCCAATGTATAGGGCTTCAGATTGTCCGTGAAAAATACATTCAACAACGCCCGACCATCCATTTGCCAAATGCCATTAGAAACATTGTTGATGACCAGTATGCGGAGATGCCCTATTTGTTTCACGATGACTACGCCAATGACATCAAAAACATTCTCCATAGGGCCTTAGATAACAGAAAAACCACTTATGTCGGCGATTTATTGTTTGAAGCCAATGCGTTAGAGATACTGGCTTATCAATTTGAAGTTTATATGAATGATGTACATATACCAGTAGCCGATTAATTGCCTGAAGGAAAACTTATTCTAGATAGTGGATATGCTAATTATCTGGGAGTTGTTTGTAAAAAATGATCATATTACCAAAAACAGCCAGCTCTTTTTGAAGAATATGAGTTTTCTATTTTTCTTATTGGAAAACCACAAAATGAATCGCTGATTTTGTAGAAGAAAAGTTTACAAGAGTTAGGTTTAGGCGTCATTGAACGAAATAATCTACCCATATAGTAAGAAGGTCTGATCCAGACATCCCATTTGGGTAGCAGAAGGTTTCGGTCAGCGTATTGTTCTGGCCGTTGCATTTGCTGTTGCGTGAGTTTGATACCTTTTTGGTAAACTTTATCTATGAAGTCCACCAGCGGGGTGACCTTTCTCCAGGTGATGTTATGGATGGTGTTAATCACCATGTCTTCTGAAGTGAGCAAAGTGCCCTTCCGGTAGTTTTCTAAAGCAGCCCATACCCGTTCAATGTGATTGTACTTACTATGGTAAGGGGTATATGACCTGCCCTCTCCTAAAAAGGTCCCTTTTTCATACATAATAGATAAGCAACTATAGTTTTACTTGTGACTTCTTATCTCATAAGCGTGAGCCAACCTTTCATTTGCTTTTGCTCGCCTAGATCTGTTTCGGCACAGCTGTAACTTACAATCCAGTAATAGTTGCCCGCTGGAGCTTCTTTATCATTTACACTTCCATTCCAATTAATAGAATCTTCGTTTCTGTATATCAGTTTGCCCCAACGATTATAGATGTACAACGTAGCATCATTTATACTACGGTAAAGAATGGGTGTGAAAAGATCATTACTTCCGTCGGCGTTGGGAGTAAAGACATTAGGAAGAGTAAGTGCACAACTACAATCTTCGGTTTCAATGGCTATAGTTTGTTTCATAGTATAACATTCATTTTCCATAGTCACCGAATAGGTCCCAGCAGAGTCAAATACCCTTTGCTTAGATGAACCTCCATCATTCCAATAGTAATTGTAATTGTCAAGCTCGGATGACCATAACAGAGTTTTGCCCTGACAGATCAATGTATCGATATTCTTTGGAAGGGTAGGTTCTTCGATCATTTTTACCTGGACGCTATCTGTTGCTACGCAGCTTTCTCGTCTCGCTTGCACCCAATATTTTCCAGACTCCAATATGCTTATCTGCTGGGTAGTCTCACCTGTATTCCATAAAATACTTCCTTTGATACCTTCTACTTTCAATATATGATTGCTTTGCCCACATATAATAGTATCTGGGCCTAAACTAGGAGGAGTGAATTGCTCGATACGAATACTATCACGTATTATGCAATCTTCCGACGTCACTTCCACCCAATAGGTACCTGGCTCAGTGATATGGATTTGGTGAGCTGTTTGACCGGTACTCCATAGAACATCTACCTGGTCGTTGTCAATAGCCAATGTATGATCTATCGGTTGACAAGAAAAGATATCTTCTCCTAAATCGACCTTGAGAAATTCAATATTTATAGTATCTCTGGCAACACAACCATTTTGACGAACTTCTACCCAATACTTCCCTGATTTGGTTACCTGAATTTGGGAAGAGGTACTACCAGTATTCCAGCGATATTGAGCAAATGACACGTTAGCATCTAGTATTATTGATTTTTGTTTGCAGATAAGAGTATCAGGAGATCCCAAATCCAAGCTGGTATTTAAGAAATCGCATTCTCCAGTGGGTGGAATACCCGTAAAACTAAAATGATAGACAGCACCGACGTACTCCTTCTCTTCGCTACCCTTTAGATATGAACTAACCAAAACATAACCATCCTCAATATATACCTCATCTCCAAAATTGTCTCTTGGTTCTCCATCTTCAGGTAATATTTTAGTTCTCTCAAACCAATTAGTTCCATTATACTGAAAAACATAAGCAGCTCCCGATTCATTACCTAGATCATCATCAGCATAAGATCCCACAATTGCATTATTTCCACTAATATGGACTGAATTTCCAAAATGATCTAATTCTTCTCCATCGGAAGCTAATAGTTTCCCTTGAGGTTTCCAGAGATTGTTATCTAGAGTATAGGTATAGACTGCCCCGGCACTTCTACCGTTAGTACTTTCACCTGGCGCCCCAATAACCATAAAATCGTTATTGACACTAATTGATTTACCAAATAAAGTAAAAAGTTGATTGTCCATATTAGTCAGCTTTTGTTGTTCAACCCATTGGTTTCCAATTTTTGTATATACATAAACTGCTCCCGCCCTACCATTTTCATAATATGCTCCTACAAACGCCTGATCCTTATAAATAGCTACCGCATTACCAAAAATGTCATTTTCTTCAGCATCGGAAGCAGTGAGCTTGGCTTGTTCTACCCAATTGTTACCATCATAGTGAAAAATATAAGCTGCTCCTGAAAAAGAGCCGTGATCATCATCACCTTTGGAGCTTATGATAGCATATTGTCCATACATACTGATGGTTTGCCCAAACAAATCGTCAGTTTGCCCATCCGATGTAGTAAGCCTAGCTTCTTCTATCCAGTTTTCACCATCATAATGAAATACATATACCGATCCGGCAGCTTCTTCATTTCCATCATCTCCTGCGGCACCAACTAGTATATAGTCATCCTGAATGTAAACTGAATGACCGAAAAAATCGCGTGATTCAGCATCTGATGCATATAATTTTGTATGCTGAACCCAATAGTCACCACTTCTAGCATACACATAGGCGGCGCCAGCATCACTACCTTTGTCATTATCTTGATAAGCTGCCACAACCCCAAAATTTTTACCAAAACTCATGGATGTACCAAAGAACTCATAAGCTGATAAATCAACCGGTGTTATCTTTTGAATTTGTACCGGTTTTTGTGCTAGCAATAATTGTGATGTACAAAGTAGTACGCAAGCTATGCTTACCCCTTTTAAGTCCGATAGTAATTGATTGATTCTTACGAATTCCACGCGTTATAAACCTTTACTGAAACAACCCGCAAAATAGGAGAAGGAATGCTTTCTTTCTATAAAGAAGAAAGATGGAAAGCAGAGTGTAATAATATCGTTAATTGTGTACTTTGATGAGAAATATACTTTGTAAATTTTTAGAAAAATGTACGCTCCTTTTGTAAAAGTTGGTAGTTGATGTACCTAATTTACAGTTCATTTTTGTTGACTTATTCTAAGTGGAAAATTTCCCTTTCAATCACCTTCTCTCCTAATCCGCCCGATACCTTCGTATTGAGCATAGTTGGCTTTTTTATTCAAAGCTCGCACTTTTGAGCGCAAACTGTGCGCTATTCTGCAAACAAGTTCGCGCAAGTCTTTCCTCTGTATTATGAAGCCCCTCTTTGTTTGTAAATTCTCCCCTCCTACTCTACCCTTTTTTCTTTGGCAGTAGGTTTGGCAACTTTTTTTACCAAAAAGTGCTAAAACCCGGTTCAGCATTCACAATGCTAAAAGGTAGATAGGATCATGACTTTTCATTCCCCTGAAGTTCAGGGTAGCTAAAATATTAATTTCCAATGCTGTCAAATTGACTTGAAGGACATTATAGAAAAAACCCTCCTTTATACGGTAATGATAATTTGATGAAAATCACTAGCTTTAAAGTGTTTATTATTATAAATAAATATTAATATTTAGGTTTTCTTCTAATTACCAAGAAATGAGTAAAAAAGTTGCCCAACGAACTGTCGCCTATCTTCGTGTCTCTACCATTGATCAGGACCTGGAAAAAAACAAAGCTGATATCCTTCACCTGGCCAATGAGAAAAATTTAGGAAAGGTAGAATTTATGCAGGAGAAGGTTTCCGGAAAAATCTCTTGGAAGCAGAGAATGATTGGTCAACTCATTGAAGAACTTAAAAAAGGAGACGTGATTCTACTAAGTGAATTTTCTCGCTTAGGTCGTAGCATGCTGGAATGTATGGAGATCATATCTATTGCAATGCAAAAAGGAATCAAGATTTATACAGTTAAGGGTAACTGGCAACTGGACAATTCTATTCAGAGTAAAGTGATGGCCATGGTCTTTTCTATGGCTTCCGAGATTGAAAGAGACTTGATCAGCAAGCGTACCCGCGAGTCTCTGAAAGCCAAAAAACTGGCTGGTGTAAAACTAGGCAGACCCAAAGGGCCTGGAAAAAGTAAACTGGATGTCTACCGTCCTGAAATCGAAGCTTTACTATCAAATGGCTCTACCCAAAAGTTTATTGCGAATCGCTACAAGGTTACAGAAGCCACTTTGTCAAATTGGATTAAGAAGAACAACATTAAAAAACACTTAAGCTTACCCTGATGACGAATGCTTATTATTTTTACTCATAATCCCTTGATATTTAGTAAGACTAGGTCACTTAATAAGGGAGTAATTTTTACAGAAAACGCATAGGCAGTTCTGAACAATGAAGATGACAGCAGTACAAATTCTCAATTAAATTATGTTTACAGCCAAATGAATTAATCTTCTAATCGGGCATAAAGGACTGGAAAGTCACTGGAGTTATTTTTTCTCTATTTCAAAAGCAATCAGTACATTGCCACCAGCTTCCCCCAAAAAACCATAACCAGAATTGACGAAGAGCATACCGTCCCAGGCCACTGGTGAAGGGCCATCTATGGTGCCACCCTTACCTGTAACGCCATTGACAGTAGTAAACTCTTGTGCAGTATTAAATTCCCAGAGGATATCTCCTTTAATCGCGTCGTAAGCACGTACATTTCCGTCTAGGCTACCGGCAAACACCACCCCCGGCACCAGCAGTGGAGCAGCTGAATTGCCCCAAAGCGGAGGACTTTCATGATAGGGGGTTGGCTGTTGCCAAAGAACTTTACCGGTTGCCACTTCCAGCGCATACAAACCGGGACTAGGCCTTAGCGTACTGTCCCTTTTGTCAATAACATCAGTACGGTCATTGTTGGCTGCATAAAGATAGGTGCCATCGGTAGCCATACCCCAATGTACGCCTCCCAATACACCTCCTTTACCGATGCGGGTTTGCCACAGTACCTGACCGGTAGCGGCATCCAAAGCATGCACAACACCCGACTTCTGCCCCGCAACCAACATATCTTTTCCATTTTGTGGTCGGATCAGCAGCGGAGCCATGCCAAAGTCCAAGTCTGGACCAACATTATCAGGACAGTTAGGCTGGCCAGGACAGGATGTATTCCAAGTATCTTGTGATGTGGCTTGGAAAGTCCATATTAGTTTACCAGTATTCAGATCTAGGGCCTGAACAGCATCACTGGTGGTTGTGGCCGGTGCGGTATAGTTCTCACCTGTTCCAATGTAAACTCTATTTCGTAGCGTATCAATAGTAGGACTGCACCAGACAGGAGCTCCTGAAGGTCCATAGAATGGATCTCCATTCCTCTTAGTACCGCTTACTCTTGCTTGTTCATCTACAACCCTGTGACGCCATTTTTCTTCTCCCAATACAGCATCCAGCGCCACTACTTCACCCGAAGATGTGCAGCAGGCATAGGTGGAATCCTTGGAAGAAAATACTTCTAAGGAGGAAAGAGGCACAATGACCTTGTCTGCATAAACAGCCACTGAACCAGTGACAGAAGATTGAGGGTGTTGCCCTACTCTTTTTTTCCATATCAACTTACCAGTGGCTACATCAAGTGCATATACATTGGTAGAGAAATCTGCAAAATAAGCTCTTAGGCCCTGAGATAGTTGTGCTACGAAAATAGAACCCCGGATGGTAGCATCTGCTGTAAAATGCCAACCTATTTTTCCTGTTTTCTGATGGATGGCAAACACATCTCCAAACTGAGAACCTATCAGTAGCCATTCTCCTACAATGGCAGGCTTATTTCTCATCTGCAAAACTTGTGGAAAAGCAAACACCCATTTGACTTGCAGCGTTTTCACATTTTCAGGAGTAATGCCTGCTTTACTGCCTGGAATAAAACCTGTACCCTCCTTATTGCCTCCCCAGCCTGAATATACTTTCACATTTTCGGGCAAAGAAAATGAAGTGTATGCTGAAGAGGGTAAGACAGTTTCTTCTAAAGGCTGGCCATTAATCCATTCTGCCACAGCTTTACGTTGCTCATCGCTTAAAGCTGCTGCTTGTATGAACATTTTCCCTGTTTTTAATGATTCATAAATGGCTCTGGTGTTCATTTGCCGTAACAAAGAAAGTTTTGGAGCGGTTGACTGGAGCGAATCGGCATGGCATCCTGCACAGGAAGCAGCAAAAATTTGCTGCCCAACTGGGAAGTTAATTTCCTTTTTTGGAGTGTTATTTACTTGTTGTAGTTGTAGTCCAATGGTAGGAAGAGAAAACATTGACAAACTTGCAATGGGTAAACAAGTAATGGAAAGCTTTACAAGATAGTGGATCAACTGGCCATTCATAGATATAACTTTTTAGTGAGTTTGTATGAAAAGCTTTCATTTCAAATATTGAGCAAACTAATCCCTAACTTTTGCCTGTATGGCTAACCCATGATTACTAAATTCTTAAACTAAATAATATTTAACTATGCATTTGTTGAGGTGTAATTGTAATTAATTATGTGCAGAATGTTTGGTTAAGGAAAAGGTTAACATCGTCATCTTCAACAATACCAATTTATCCTTTTGAAAGCTGAAATCACTGTAAAAATCAGACAATTTTAATTGTCTAAATAATCGTCTATTAAATATGTTATTAGCTCTTGAAATTGATAAGGGGTAACATTAAATCTTTCCTGAAAATCATGTAGTAAGTGAGGTATGTCATAATAGCCAGCCAAATATGCTATATCATTTAAATTTACTGATGGACTCTGATTGAGTATTTCAGATACATGTTGCCATCTCCATATTTTTGCATAGGCTTTAGGAGATATACCCACCTTCATTAAGAACTGGCGGTTTAAAGACCGTTCACTCATACAAAACTCATCAGCTAATTGAGATATTTTTACCTTACCCCTTGATTTAATTATTCTATTTACCACATGATAAATTCTGTCTTGCTTTACAATATTCCAATCCGATAGATTATGCATAAATAATTCATCCATCCACTTACCATCAAAGGTTCTGTTCTTTTCCTCCTTTCTTAGGCTTCTCACAAAATTACTTTTATTGGCAAGTACCTCCCTCAAAAGCAAATGTTGATTTGTAACTTCAGTCATATTTTCTTTTAAGAAATGATAGCCAACTACAGGATGGATCTTGGCAATATTCAAATTTCCCTTTCCACAAAAATTTGCCTTACTAGGCTTTTTTGATAATAAGCCATTTATATAAATGGGAGAACCATTGGTTTCTTCAGATTGATAATGATCAACTTTTATCATTAGATTTTCTCCATTCAAAAAATTTAATGTGATAAAACCTATATTTGGAAAGCATAAGTCAAAAGGTATGTCAGATTGCACTTCTATTGAAAGGCAAGACAAAGTTATTTTTTGCACCTTCCTTTCAGAGGCAATCACATTAATATGAGGTTGCTGAACCTTACTGTAATTAGGATTAGCCATGGCAGTGAATATATATTAAATAATTCGCTTATATGTTAGCCACCTCTACCTTACCCTGAATGCATTAAATTTAATTAATGTTAACGTTTTGAAGGTCTTTTTTGCCTGCGATTTTAAGACATAGATGCCTGTAAAAAACAGAACTACAATTTTTCTATTTCTTCTTTAGTCAAACCTGTAGTCTCTGATATAATTTGAAGATCTACTCCTTTTTGTTTTAGACGTTTAGCAATTTCAATATCTCTTTCTTTCTTAGCAGTCTCAATAATACTGTAGTTGTCTCTATAGGTCTTTAAACTTTCTTCGTATGCTTTCATCTCTTCTGGCTTTAATTTCGCTATTTCTGCTTCACTGAACAGTTTTTTAAATATCCTTTCCTGTAATTTAACGGGGATTGACTGCAAACGATGCAGATTCTTCAATACATACATCCACTTGTCAAAGTGGCTCTCCAATTCTTCTTCTTCCTTACGGAATTTAGGCATTTCCAGGTAGATAAATGTCAACTTTGCATAAAATACTTCATGAGTATACTTATCTAGCAGTTGAATCTCTCTTAAATATCGCTCCTTCTGGCTTTGGTCTGGAAAACTAAAATTGAGGATGCCCACAGTATAAACTGCTTTCAAATAATAATCCCAATCCTTGCCTTTGGGAGCCTGACTTTGAATAGGGAAAGTTGAGTAGAAGATACTTCTATCTTTAAAATACAGCTGCTTAACATTCTGTAGCTCGATGATGAACTTCTCTCCTTTTTCATTCTCACAGTACAAATCAAAGATGGCTTTCCTATCTGTCTCAGTGTTGCCTAGATTTTCTGTATTCAAATAGGTCAGATCCTTTATCTGTTCCTTATCAGAGAGGACCTGGTTAAGAAAGTCTATCAACAACTCTTTATTGAATTCTGTCCCAAACAGCTTTTTAAATCCAAAATCTGTAAATGGGTTTATATACTTTTCATTATTTGCCATAATTTTTAGGCAACCATAGACAACGTTGCCTTTAATATTTGATACTTAAAAGCTGATATGAATTAAGTCAATGCTTTTGGAAAATTGTTATTTCAACATTTGCTCTAGTTTATCCAACATCACACGTATTTGCTGAATATCCTTTGCCTTACTTTTAATAGACTTTTTCCTAAGGAGAGTTATTATTTTATCACGTGACTCATTGAATACATCAGCTGGGCGTTTCTCTTTCTTTCGCTTACTTCCTTTTTCTTGTATAAGTTTTACTACATCCGATGCATCATCTATTCTAATATTTCGTGTTTCTAGGGGAAACTTACCGAGTTTTTGAAGCAAAGATTTTTTTATTTTTATGCTTCCTGCGAGTATAGATTGCTTCAAAATAGGATTCGCAAAACCAACCTTCTCCAACCCGCTTGCAAATTCAGCATCTCTTCTTATAGTGGCAGGTCCTACTTTGTATTCTTCTGCAAGTTTATCACTTGTCTTCAAGTGATCATTTTGATCACTTGATTTTCTATCTCCACCATGTCTGTCTTTTTCCCTATTGTATCTTAATCCACGTAAGTAGCTTCGTTGTTCATTAGTTAAATTTCTTCGGCCAAGTTGGTTAATAATCATCCAATCTTTTACCGCCTCAAAACTTGTAAACTCTAAGGGCTTAATATTATATCTTACATTTAAGCCTTCCTGTTGAAGCTTCAAAATTATACTATGACGATTATACCCATCAATAAGTATATACCTTCCACTCTCATCATCTTTCCATACTAAAAGCGCATCTCTTACCCCTTCTTTACGAATGCTATCTTCCAATAGACTAAGTTCTTCATCTTTCAAAGGGGGTATAAAACTGCGTAAATTATCATCTAACACTATATTCTCAACACTAGGTCTTTCAAAATTAGATTTGAAGACTTCATCAGTATTTACCCTCTTTTCAGTAGACTTTCTAGCAGCTCTAAGCTTATCAACGGATTTACTCATAATTACTTAACACGATTTAGCACTTCTTCTGACAAAGAGCGGTAATCATCTGCTGCACTAGAAGAAGGAGCATGCATAAAAATATCTTTCCTCAAGTACGGGGCTTCCATCAGTTTAGTAAGTTGTCGTATCCTAGTTTTGAATACCTGCCCATTGTAAGCCTCTTCAAGATCACTCGCTACAGCAGTTCCTATGATAGTGTTTTGGTTATAAAAAGTAATTAATATCCCAAGACACTCAATTTTTTGATTAATAATTTTTTTCACCTGATTATCAATCATGTTCTTTACTTCTGCAACACCACTGTTTGAAAATGAACTTCCTGCCTGGGCAGTAATAATATAAGAACTAGCAGCGGTTACTGCGTTAGCTGTGTAGACTCCCAATGAAGGAGGGCAATCAATAAGAATAAAATCATAATCACCACTTACAGGCTCAATAGCCTGTTTTAACTTATAGTTACGATTATAGTCTTCATTTAATACGTTTTGTATAGAATCTAAAGCAGAGGAGGAGGGAACTATATGAAAAGTGTCTTCCACTGCAATAATTGGCAAAGGTGCTTCTTCACTATAGCAGTGATAAATCGTTCTTTCATTCTCTCCAACCTCAACACCAAGGCCTTCTGTCAAGTTTGCCTGTGCATCATTGTCAATCACTAATACTCGCTTACCCAACAGAGAAAGCGCCTTCCCAAGGTTAATGGTAGTTGTAGTTTTTCCTACACCACCTTTCCGATTTAAAACTGCTATAACTTCTGCCATTAGTTTATATTTCTTCTTTCTCAAATAAGCTTGGTTGCTTTGCTATCATTACATATTGGCTTGAACTATTTTTATCGGTTTCTAGAGCAATTCCGTAAGATTCATAAGCCCATTTCACAAATGTCTCTTCAAAATTAGGAAGTTTTTTTGTCCCTATAAACACATCTCTTATATGTTCAAGATTTTCTGCATCATAATTAATCTTTCCATTCTCAATCAAATCTTTTCTAAACATTTGGGGAAGAGACAAAGCATATGACTCAAATTCCATCCAGTCCCTATCAGTAAAGTTATCTGATATTTTCTGTTTTTGCCCTTCACGATGATCTTTAAATTCACCTAATAACCTTTCTATGAAAATCTTCTGTTCTTTTTTCTTCAAAAGTACTTCTCTCCTTTTTTCACCTTCTTCTTTACGCTTCTTCTTGACCTTATTTTCATAAGCAGATTTTGGTTGTGCATTGTCTTCAATTAGAGTAACTAAATATGCAGCTGCATTTTTTATCTTTCCTGCTTCAAACCGTGTTTTTGTCTCTTCAACAAGTGCTTTCAAATAGGAGGGGTCTTTCTTTTGCTCATCCACATACTTTGTGATCTGCTTATCAGTTATTCCTATGTCTGAGAGCATTTGTTTGATAGTAAAATTTACTCCTTCCTTTTCTTTTTCTTCCTTCAGTTGGATTGAAGACTTAAAAGGAACAGTTTTACGATTTCTATGGATTTGAAATTCTATCGCATTAATTTTTCTACCTTCTTTAATTTCATTATAACTAAAGTAGATATCACAGCTTTTTCTTAAGTCTTTCTCAGCTTGCATGATAACTTTCTTTTTAAACATGTTGTAGCTGCGATACTTATCTTGGATTTCAAGCTTTTTCTTTAGCTCGTCTACTTCCATTATACGTCTGCCAATAGTCTCATACTGTTTTAAAAACTCATAAATCCGCATGCTATATGAACTTCTTAGAGAAAGAACATTAGTATCATAGAACGAAGTAAATTGAGCTTTTAATTCTAGAAAATGTGGTTTCAGTTCAGGTACAAAACGGATAGCGATTGTACCATTTGCACTTTTATGCTTGGAGTATGTAACGAAGTGAAATTGCTCCACATCTCCATTCTCATCTTCAATTTTTATGACACGCTGCATCAACCGATTCACGATATCTACCATTCGAGAGTAGAGGGCTTTATTATCCTTTAGCCCCAGATCATCCTTAAAATCACTAATTCGTAAGTAATAGGTTTTGAAATCTTCATCACCTTGCTTTATCTGCATGGCCATAAGATAAACAATCTTCATCTCGAGAGGTGTTAGCCGATATTCAGCATTCACCAAATGATTACTCTTTACAATTAAGGCATTGGGTGGTCTAAGTGTAGTAGATATCTGCATCTTCAAGCAGTTAGGTTTGATGCAAAATAAACTTACCTAAAAGGAAAAGCAACCTTTATAATTTTCATGGTTGCTTTTAGTACTCAAAAGGTTGCTCTTATTATGATAACCTTTTCTAAAGGGGGTTAAAACGCTGTATTCCGGTTATTTACCCTCAAAAGGTTGCTTTTCGCAGCTTTGAAGGAAGTTTCCACACACACTAAAAGGTTGCTTTTAAGCATAAAATGCTAATTATCAATGTTTTACAAGTTATTCAAGATTAATATTTTCATTCACCCTCAAAAAGTTGCTTTTAGTACTCAAAAAGTTGCTTTTAAGTACTCAAAAGGTTGTCATAATATTCCTCAAAAGGTTGCTTCTCATGTGTAACAGACTGATTTATAAAGACTTATAACAAAACCCCTCAAAAAGTTGCTTTTAGTACTCAAAAGGTTGCTTTTAAGTGTTATAAAGAACTGAAATACAATGACTTACGACCACCTAAAATATCGATGTTTCGATTAAAATATTAAAACATCTTCGATGTTGTTTATTTTTTAATAGTTTAAAAGCAACCTTTTGAGAAGGTATTGCTATTTACCATAGAAATATTGGCATACTCTCCGGTTAAGATGAATTATACAAATCATCTGGCTTACTTCTTAGCTTATATGTTTTGTTGAAAAAAAAGTTGCGCCAAAAAAAGGGTAGGAGATAGGTGAGAGATAAAGTATTTTTTGACATGCTAATTTCACATTCAGTTAATTTTTACAGTTAATCATTACTGAAAAAAGGAGGGTTTATTATATAATTTTCTACAAGTCAAAATGACTTTTCAGTATAATGCTAATCGGCAATGCTCAGGGTATGAATAAATAAAACAATTTTAGGGAAATCTCATATGCCATTAAAATACCTATTAATGGGTATTTTCTCCATTGGTAGTCACCTGTAACTTGCCATTTGCAAAAATGTCGATTGTTATATAAATCTCGAAAAATGCCACTATCAATCTACCGGTGCGGAGTTTTTCTCTGGCTCTGTATGTTACTACCATTTTCTTACACCTCTGCCCAAAAGATAGGTTTTGCCAAATCAATAAGTACCATCGTAGAGCAATTAGGTAAGGATAGTACTCTACATTATGTTCCCGTTGTTCTGGATAAAGACCTTCCGGACGGAAGTGAGGCTAACGTTATTGTCAAAGCGACTACAATCGGCTCAGCCTCGTCCAGTGATTATTCCTTTAAGGAGGACCGACTTTTGTTCAAAGAAAAGGACCAGCAATATGTCCAAATTGTTATTAAGGGTAAACCACTGGCAAAAGGAAGCCAGTCTATTGTCCTTGAACTGGTAGATGAAGATGGGGCAGATTATGTAAATGATAAAAAGAAATACCACACTATTGTTATTGACTATGTGAATAAATACAATCCTTACCGCCTTTCCATTGGTGCCAGTTTTGACTTTTTTGAGAACCTGAGTGCTACAGATTTGTATGGGGATGTCTATGTTTTCGTGCCATCTGTCACCGAACGTATTGGATTTGAGGTGGGCGTTTACCAAAATCGATCGGTAAGTATTGATTCATTTGACATAGATTCGCTGAGTCGCCCTATGCGATTTGATCAAGTTACAATAGAGCGTTTTGAAGAGAATGGGATGTCCATGGTTCGCTATCAAGAACGCGGTATTCGTATCAATCAATCACAGGTGACAATTGATAATTTAGGCTTCTACCTCACCACGGTATATGACACACAGTTAAAATCTGAAAACTTTTCGCTGTATGGAAATATTTACTTTGAACTAATCCGACGAGAATTTACCCATAAGTATAACATTGACTATGTAGATTCTGTGACCCGGGTGGTAGCAGAAGATTCATATCGAGGGGACCGGCGCTTTTTACCAAATTTTAGACGCAGTCAGATTGAAGCTTTTTTCGGATTAGGCAGCACCATCCATTATCTGACCCCAGCAATAGAAGTACTGTTTAATGCTAATTTGGGCTATACACGTACAACAGAATCCACAAAACTTAATGCAATAATTCGGGCCCGTATTATTGAGGGAACTACGGGTATCAAGCTCGGTGTAGACTATCGGGGCACCCCTTATACAAGTGAAGTATTTACGGTTTATGCGGCCAAAGAAGTAAGCTTGGCCAAGATTGTGGATCTGTTTACTAAAAAGTAATCATCTCAAAGTCAAATAATTTAGATTTATGTTCATTTACATGTAAAGCTCATACGAAGAGCAAACTTGATTGTCCTTCCAAATTTCAAAAGTTAACTCTTCTACAAAAAAGGATAGAACATTATTCATGTATTATTGATCGTAAACTATTCATTAATGTTGATGAACATCAATGTAGATTTACGCAAAAAACAATAATGAGCAACATACATGTAAATAGAGCAGGAACAGCATATACCTATGACCAAAATGGTGTATTACAGTATTTATGTCAATACTGTGATACATGGTTTGAACCTACCACAAGATTCAAACAGAAATACTGTGGCGATTCCTGTCGTACCATGGCCAGTAGAGAGCGAAAACATGGAGTTGGGGGTACTTTGGAGAAGAAAAGAGAAGCTACTTCAAATTCAGACCTACTAAAACAACTAAAGGTCATTGAGGAAATGACCGTGAGTTCTATCAGTAATATGTATGAAAAGTTGCTGAAAAGACAATATGAGCATGAATCAAAGCTAAAAGCAGAAGTCATCAATATGCATGGCACTGTCAAAAAGCTGTCTGAGCAACTCGATCTGCTAATGTTAATCACTGCCATAGCTCCAGTAGTATCCCCTGCGGTAGCAAACTGGTTAAGACAGTTAGCTACTGGTGAGAAGCCACCTATAGAAGGAATCAAGGATGAGTTAGCAACGATTAAGAATACATTAGACGAAGCTAGTCTTCAGCAACTAAAAAAACACTTAAAAAGTCAAGAACTCCAACAAGTTGCATCTTTGATGGGGCTATAACTAGCCGAATAGTATTATCTTTAAGTTCGTATGGGAATTTAGGTATCATGTGAAAATTACAGAATACATATTATAAAAAATGAATTATTGGTGGGTAAATCATAAACAGACATTTACAAAAGAGTTTGAAGGAGGATACATATGGTCCCCTCAGAAGAATAAGAATGGATCAGTTAATCAGACATATAATAACCTTACCTTAACCCAAGCAGGAGATATCATTTTTTCTTTTGCAAACGCTCATATCAAAGCTGTAGGAGTAATTGAAGAAAGTTTTAAAGAATCGGATAGGCCTGTAGAGTTTGGGTCAACCGGGGATCAATGGAACGAAAATGGCTATTTGGTGAAAGTAAATTGGATCAAGCTTGAGGACCCACTTAAACCTAAGAATTATATTGATGAACTTAGTCCACTCTTACCTCAAAAATATTCTCCAATTCAAGCAAATGGCGATGGTAATCAAGGTTGTTATTTGGCCTCAATTAATGAAGACCTATATAACCGTCTCTTAGCACTGATCAAGAGAAATAATGGATACATTTCAGGAAACCTTACTGAGTTACAAACTACAGTTAAGGAACAAGAAGAAGAGCAAAAAATAAAAAGTAAATCAATACCAGAAACTACAAAACAGCAACTCATCAAGGCTAGGGTAGGGCAGGGGTTGTTTAGGAATAATGTTATTAAGTTAGAAAAGAAATGTAGAGTTACAGGAGTGAATGATGAAAGGCTTCTAATTGCAAGTCATATCAAACCTTGGTCTGTATCCGATGATGAAGAAAAATTAGATGGTAACAATGGATTATTGTTGAGTCCTCATGTGGATCGTTTATTTGATAAAGGTTGGATAAGCTTTACAGATGAAGGAGAAATGTTAATTGCTGAAGAAGTAAGACCTATTATAGAACAATGGAAGGTGCCAACTCATACCTCAGATTCATTCCGTGCAAATCAGAAATCCTATTTAAAATACCATAGGGAGAATATTTTTAAGGATACCCCCCTTCAATAAGTCAATTTAGAGAAAATTCATCTTATTGGCCATATTATATTCTTTATATAAGAACAAAATGCACTCTAAATAAGTATATTTGGTTAGAAATAACTAACCACATGCCATGATAACCAGTAAAAAAGTAGATAGCAGCTTAGCCTTGACTGCTTTCTCTCCGCATCTCAAGCCCATACATTTCATTTTGCAATCTATTTCCCATAGCTATGTTCGCCCTTGTAGATTGTAATAATTTCTATGCCTCTTGTGAGAGGGTGTTTGACCCCAGGCTGGAACGAAATCCAGTTGTGGTACTTTCCAACAATGATGGATGCATCATTGCTCGTTCAGCAGAAGCCAAGTCTTTAGGCATCAAAATGGGTGTTCCTTTGCATGAAGTAGAAAAGCTGATCAAGCAGCATAGGATCAAAGTCTTTTCCTCTAACTACCCACTCTACGGGGATATGTCCAAAAGAGTGATGAATGCCTTATCTTCACTAATTCAGGACGTTGAGATCTATTCTATTGATGAGTCTTTTCTGGATCTTTCCGGATACAGGCATCTATATGAGAATCTGGAGGATTTGGCTTTACAGCTGAGAGCTACCGTGGCACAATGGACAGGTATTCCAGTATCCATTGGGGTGGCCCCCACAAAAGCCCTTGCCAAAGTAGCCAATAAGCTTGCCAAAGCGGCTAGTAATCGGGACCACTACGCAGCGGGAGTCTATGTATTGGAGCATGAAAAAGATATACTCCAGGCATTGCAGCAAACTGAAATTGATGATGTGTGGGGCATAGGCAGAAGGTATGCTCAAAAGCTCAAAGCAAGAGGCGTGGCTAATGCCTATCAGTTTACCAAGGCCCCTGAAAACTGGATTAAAAAGGAAATGACAGTAGTGGGCCAGCGGCTCTATCTTGAGTTGAAAGGCTTTAGCTGTATGCCTTTAGAGTTGGTAAGCAAGCCTAAGAAGAATATCAGTGCCACTCGTTCTTTTAGGACACCTATCAGCAAACTAGATATTCTCAAAGAAGCCATTGCCATGTTTGTCACACGGGCAGCAGAAAAGCTCAGAAAACAGCACAGTTGTGCCAATGTGATTATGGTATTCATCAGGACCGATATTTTCAAAAAAGATGCGCCTCAATACGGTAATAGCCAATCAGTAGCCCTCCCGGTACCTACTAACAATACTTTTGAGCTCATCAAGTACGCGCTACGCGCACTAGAATATATTTACCGTTTAGGCTACGATTATAAAAAGGTAGGGATTATGCTCTCTGGTATAGTTCCGGAAACACAGCAGCAAACCGGAATGTATGATCAAGCCAATAGAAGCCGAACGCGCAAAGTAATGCAGGTGATGGATGAGATCAATAGCAAATTAGGCAAGTTTACAGTACGATCCGCTGCTATGGGCGATGGTAGTAGTGGTGCCACGGTGCAAAAAAGATTATCTAAAAGGTATACCACGCAGTGGAGTGATATCATAGAAGTGAATGCCAAAGGAGCCAAAAAGCCCAATACAGTAGCAGTAAAAAAAGCACGCCCGAAATCAAAGCTAAGCCAAACTCAAAAAGCAATACTAGCTAAGTTTCAGCAACAAGCTCCCTATTACTTACAAGACCCTAATAATGCTGGAAATCCGTTTTTAACCGTTTTGGCAAACTAAGAAATTAGCGTGTATAAATATTATTTTTGAGTATGTATAGAATTTATTGCGGGCTGGTGTACTTATTTGTACTACTATTATGTCTGAACAGTGCGTGGTGCCAAGTCTATACCGGTAAAGTGGTAGCTATTGCTGATGGAGACACTTTTACCCTGCTCACCGAAGACAAGACACAAAAGAAGATTAGGCTCTCCCAAATTGATACCCCTGAAAAGGCCCAACCCTATGGACAAAAAGCTCGGCAGGTGCTCTCCAGTTTGATATTTGGCAAAGAGGTGAAAGTAGTGCAAGAGGAAGTAGACCGCTATGGCCGCACCGTGGCAAGAGTATATCAA
This sequence comes from Catalinimonas locisalis, assembly GCF_038039535.1. NCBI lineage: Bacteria > Pseudomonadati > Bacteroidota > Cytophagia > Cytophagales > Catalimonadaceae > Catalinimonas > Catalinimonas locisalis. The sequence goes on from NZ_JBBPHP010000055.1 coordinate 31,392, forward strand.
GAAGATATTGATGTCAATGCTGAAATGGTACGCACCGGTGCAGCCTGGGTGTATCGGCAGTATGCTAATGATAAAAATCTCTACGCACTTGAAGAACAAGCCAAAGCAAGCCAAAAAGGACTATGGGCCTTGCCTAAATCCCAACAGGTGCCTCCCTGGGAGTGGAGACACGGGGGTGTGAAAGCTGAAAAACCAACCCAAACAATGCCAAAGGCATATGATTGTGGTGCCAAACGCTATTGTAAAGAGATGACAAGTTGTGAGGAAGCCAAATACTACCTTGAGCATTGTGGGCTTACCCGTTTAGATGGAGACAAAGATGGGGTGCCATGTGAAAGTTTATGCCAATGACACTATATTACCGCTTTGGCAATACTACGCGTAATGATTGGATAAAGTGATGCCTATCAAATGGGAAATGAATTTGAAGATATAGATTTCTGGAAAGCCATTATTTTATACGGGCTGAATAACGCTACCTATAAAATAGCCTTAGGCAAAGCCTTGTTGGAGCTCTCTAGTCAAGAAAGGACCAGCCTGGATTGGGATGAGCTGTCTGAGGCTTTTTTCATACAGTATCTAGATCGACTTGATGTTCAGCATCCCCTTCCACAACAGTCTAATCCTGCCAGACAAACGGTGATGGAAAGAATTGTGCGAGAATACCAGAATGCTAGGTTAACCCAAACAGAAGCAGTGCAGCGCGTGGGTAGGTGTGGCTTCAATGATGTGATCCCTAGATTTCAAACCATCGGCAAAGACAAGGCACTGATAGCTGAGAGATTCTATGAATTTGACTTTGGCAAAAGGCTTATTTTAAAAGATCCTCTCTTATCTATTGCCAAAGCTGATCATACGACCCTGTTGGACGAATTAAATGCCCGGTGGAGTCTATTAGAAGGAGCATTTAGCATATACCAAGAGAATTGGCAGCTTTCTAATGACATCAGGCAAATCTATTTGCTTAATGGATATCAACGAACGGATTTAACTTCTAACATACCTTTTTTGCAAGGCTATCAAGGCAATGTCTGCTTTTACTGTGGCGAGGCTATAGAAAGTCATGATGTACATGTTGACCACGTGCTGCCCCGACAGGTGTTACAGCACGATGAAGTCTGGAATTTGGTGCTTTCCCATAGCCATTGTAATGTGAGCAAGTCTGACAAGCTGGTAGGCAATCACTATCTGGAGAAACTCATTAAGCGCAATGAAAATATCATGGGAAGTAATCATCCTTGGAAGAAGAAAATAGAAATAACACTGGGTAATACACCCAAAGGCAGGAGAAAGGCATTGTCCAAACATTATGAGAATGTCAAAAGTGTTTTAGGTGCTTATTATTGGGGAGGTGTGGAAGGCTATTCTGCTGAACAGGATGCCTTCTACAGAAAGTTAATAACCAAGCTGAACAATGGATAAAAGTGTATTCTTAGAGATTTCTCAAGAAAATTGGCTAGCCCAAGACGAATATTTCTTTATCATCAAGGACCAATATCACGTTTCACCTGGTCATCTCTTAATCATCAGCAAAGTTGTAAGAAAGGATTTCTTTGATCTGAGTGAGTCAGAAAAAGAAGCTTTGCCTAACATGATAAAAACCGCCCAGCAACTCATAGCAAAAGAACACCAACCCGATGGCTACAACATAGGCATGAACTGTGGTTCCGCAGCTGGGCAAACAGTGTTTCATTTCCATTGCCATGTCATACCACGTTATCAGGGAGATATGGAAGATCCACGGGGTGGAGTCAGACACTGTGTGGCTGGGAAAGGTTACTATTGATAGATATACAATAGAGGAGAAATTTGTTATATTACATGTATGAATACCTCACCATTTATTAACCAATCCTGAGGTAGCTTATTAGATATGATTAACGCCTTCTCACCCCAAATAGCACTGTCTCTTAGATTTAATTCATAAGGCCCAGGATTGGAAGACCTCCTGATTCTTGTTTGGGTTCTGGAAGGTAGAGCTATACGTGCTTATTATTCTCCTTTAAGTAATTCTAGGACTTTATAATACGATATGAAAAAATTAAAGCTGAAGAGGTGCTCAAGCCAAAAGAAGTAGCACTTGATTAATAAAGGATGATATATCTTCACACAATAAACCTATGATTGAGAACTTAAAAGTTGGAGCAACTTTAACGTTTACTGTTGATATCACTCCAGTTGTTCCTGCCTTACCTGCTGGACATGGCCCTGAAAACCGATCAGATCACCAAGGGACTCTGTATATTACTCCACCACAAAGAGAAACCGAAACTTCTACTTTAATAAACAGGAATAGGCCAAGCATGTTAATGCCAAGGTTTAAAGAAAATTTGATTCCTTACCATATGTCCTATATACCATTTGCTGGAGCTAATATCTGTTATTGTCAATTCAATCAAATGGTGGTAAGTAATGGTTTTCAAGGATGCTTGATGGCAATTTATATGTATTTTGGTAACAGAAGAGTAGCACATGTATTTTCTTCTTCTGTTCCTGCACAAGATACAAAGACTGCATTCAAAAATTTGATGAATCAAGCAGGTTATCAATTCATTAAATACTTTAGGCCGTTTTCAGGTAATAATGATGAGGATTTCCATGTCAATGTAGTAACGAGAGGGATGGCAACACATCCACCGTTAATAGCTGCTCCTAATAAGGTTGAGACCTTAGGAATTGTCACTTCAAGTAATGAATGTTATTCTGTTGATGTTAGAAAAATAGGTAATGATAATCGTACTTTTGATGTATTACGAGTACGAAGAAAAATGCCTGTTCGCCATCTTGGATTTATATAGTACCATAATATTATCAAGCACACTCTCATATAATATAAACAATATTAAATAGTATTAATTAAAGTACAATAACTTTAATTATGTTAAATACAAAACAATTAAATATAAAAGGCAACATCCAAATTTCAGTACTTTTTTTACTAACAATAGTGTTGCATTCTTCCTAATCTAGAGAACGTAAACTGCAAAATTGGTAATCGGGGTGTGATGCTTTACCTAATATTAACACAATTTAATATTTATTCAAATAATTTGCTTTTATATTGAATGATATTCAATAATATACATCATTTTTTAATACAAAAGCAACATATTGGTGTTTTTATCGTAAACTCTAATGTAAGTAACAAAGAGTTTTAATAACCACAAAAAGAAAATTTTTATGACCAATATAAGAAAGATTACCATTCGTGATGAAGTACAACAGAGGAGAACAAATATTAAACAACTTAACCTTTTTGATATTGCGGGTAATTCCTATGGAGAAGATCGAAACAGATCTATGCGAGATGGATTCTATTTTCGAAGGAACCGCTTAAATGATTTAATATCATAAAGTCTCATTTACTGAATATCAAAGGCAATTCTATCAATAGGATTGCCTTTTTTGTTAAAATGGACTGCTGCCATAAGGGCCGATGAGCGGTAGTTTTCATTCACTATTTTCTTAATGTGGAAATTGATCTTCTCCTTACGACATAGTAAGGTGAGTTTGTTCAGGTCTCGGCGGTTCATCCCTTAAGCATGAGTAAGCCTCTGTAGTTTCTTTTGTGCCTGCGGTGGTAGCTCATACTTGTCCCTGTCTTCAATCAGAAGATCGTAAGGTATATCCAAGTACTTATGAAGATTGTAAATGATCTTCATGGTAAGAGGTCGCTTCTTATTCAAATACTCACTTACCCTGGTAACACCTCCAAAGATAGGAGCCACATCCTTTTGCTTCAGATTCATCTGTTCCATCCTAAACTTAATGATCTCTACCGGATCAGCTTGTTCTTCTACTGGATAGTGTTCTGCTTCAAAGGTTTCAATGGCACTAGTCAACCGGTCCAGCTCTTCAGCCTCCGGACTGTCTACATCTATATCAGCATGCATTAACTCATAGACACGGGCTAACGCCTGGTTATATTCATGCTGAGTTTTCAAAAAATTTGCTTTGCTCATAAGTTATTTGTTCTACGTCAACTTTGTCATATTCTTCATGAGTTAAAAAGTCAATCACGTAAATGATGCCGAACCTGTATTCGATATCTACGATCAGGCGAAATTCATTGCCTTTGATATTAAACACCACTCTCTTTGAATTGATAATACTGGCATTCCTGTAGTGTTGTTTTAACTCCTGTGGGTTACGATAGTTAGATCCTTTTATTAAAGCTTTCCAGCTACCTACATGTTCCTTGATACCACGACTGTGGTAATAAACAATGGCACGATTTAGCGTACTCTCCTTGATGATTCTCATGCTGAATCAATGTTTGTGTTTTCATAAAGTTGATCATGACTGTTAAATGTTTACCGACAAATAATGCCTACTAACAATAACTACAAACGCAATATATAAAAAGTTACCCAAAAAAGGTAACTCACCAAAATATTTTCTTAGTCAAAGAAAATTGGCAGGAAGAGTTCTACTTTTTGTTTAACATAATTAAAGTTATTGTACTTTATGGTGGCGCATCCGAAAATTAGTCAACACACCTACTGGTAACTCTTTATTAATCAACCATTTAAGCATGATCACTTCAAA
>NZ_JBBPHP010000056.1:0-33268 GCF_038039535.1 Catalinimonas locisalis
CAGAACAGTACGGACAAAATTTGAATCAACTTCAAAAAGCTGCTTAACTTTTTGTCCAGTTTTTTATTGCAAGTTCAGATACCACCCTTGCTTACTAAGCACCAAACTACCTTGAACAACTACGATAAGGCCATTGAATGCTTATACAGATAAGACCCGGAAAACCCACTTGAGTATCATTTTCTGGATCAGAAATTTGCTGAAATATATCAAGAAGATAGTAGGCGAGGACAGCTTTTCAGTTTTATTACCTTTATTGCAATGATCATTGCTTGCCTGGGACTGCTGGCACTTTCTGTTCATACGGTGGAGTAAAGAAAGAGAGAAATAAGCATTCGTAAAGTTATGGGAGATTGTGTGTCTAGTTACCTTTGAATGGTTCATATTGATAATAATATCATTTACCATAGGAGCGTCCCTGGGGCTAATGATTATACAAAAGTGGCTGCAAGAATTCGTTTACCGCATTGCCTTATCCGTCTGATTGCTGATTCCATTGGGATTGTTTACACTACTTTTGGTACTGATAATTACGGGATATCAAACTATCAAAGCCGCTCAAACAGATCCTTCAAAATCTTTACGTCAAGAATAAAAATCTCACTCACTGAATCAAAATTGATTAATATCTAGCTATTCCTTTAGTCATTACAATGATACCAATTCAAATAAGAATATTATTTCATAAGGTTGATGATCGTGGAAGAAGATGTGCAGAAAGAGAGGTTTATCAGACTAAACTCCAATCGCTATTTTTGCAACTTGAAAGGGAAACGCAAACAAGACCAGAGCCGTTCGCTGCATTTGGTGTTAGTAACAATGCACTTCCGGGTAACCCACAAATGTTCCCAGATAACAAAGAAACGTTTGAAAATCCTACCAGTAAGCTTCTTCACGGCAAACACCCACTGAGATAAAAGTAAGTGACGCAGTCTCATTGGGGGGTGAAACATTTTGTATTTAACTGTACCAAATCGACACAAGGAGTGTACCAAAATAGAACAAGTTTTAATAAGATAGGAGCCCAAAAGATTGATAATTAATGAGTTGTGCTATTGGCACAAAGCTTGGCAATAGGATTGAGGGGAATCCCCCTCAGTGTTGGGCCCATTTATCATCAAAAATCATCACTTTAAGGCATGATAAAGAATAATCTAAAAATCGCTATACGGATACTCTGGAAAAACAAACTTTTTTCCTTAGTCAATATACTGAGTTTGTCATTAAGTATGGCGGTTGGTGTGATTCTTTTTACAGGCATAAAAGCCGATATTGACACAGACCATTTTCACCCGGAATTAAATCAACTCGTGCGGATACTTACGCAGGAAACAAAGGAGGGAGAAAAAACTAAATGGGCAACAGCTCCATTGCCATTAGCACCTCTAATGGAAAATGTCACCTTTGTTGAAAATACGGTAAAAGTACGTCTGGCAGGAAAATATAACCTGCAAACCGACAAAGGGGATGTACCTATTGATATAAAATTTTCAGAGCCTTCTTTTTTTGAAGTTTTTGGCTTCAAATTGTTGTCAGGCAATGCAAAAAGCCTTGCCAATAATCCTACCACTCTTTTTTTAACTGAAAGTACAGCAGAGAAGATATTTGGCAATGCAAATGCTATAGGTCAAACTGTTCAATTTGAAAATTTAGGTTCTTATACCGTTGAGGGAATTATCCAGGACTCTCCTTTAAGAACACATCTGCCTATTGAGGCAATGATTTCTATGAATGCTGCTGAAAAGCTTGAAAAGGAAGGAGCGATCAGTGATATATCGCAGGATTGGGAGCAATTCAAAAGTGCTGCAGTTTATGCCCGTTTGCAATCAGAAGATCATGTAAAGCAGTTCAATACAATGCTTCAAAACTATGATCAGAAACTGGACGAGAGCAATCTCCAATTTTTGGCACAACCCATAGAAGATATTACCCCCGGGAACAAAGACATTAAAAATGACCCCAATGTGGGCACCAATTGGGAGAGCATAAAAATACAGCTGTTTTTAATTCTGGCCCTGACCCTTTTATCTGCTTTCAACTATATCAGTTTGGCATTGGCGCGTGCCTTCTCTCGCGCACAGGAAGTAGGTGTTCGCAAAACGATAGGCGCAACAAGAGGACAAATTATAGGTCAATTTATAATAGAATCCACCCTTGTTTCCTTATTTGCTTTGTTATTTATATTGCCATGTGTCCAGATTTTGATGCACTATATACCTGATATGGAGTTGGTGTTTTCCTGGGATCCGATCTTAATTTTAGGCTTTTTAACCTATGCAGTGATTACTGGCCTGGTAGCGGGAGCATTTCCCTCATGGCTGTTGTCAGCGTTTCAGCCCATACAGACTTTGCGTAAAATGAAGAATGTTAAGCTGTTTCGGACCGCTTCTTTTTATAAGATATTGGTGGTTGTACAATTTTCAGTAGCGATCATGTTTATGATATTGGTTGTCATATTAGCCGATTATGAAATAAAAAGCAATGCACTCATTAGCTCAACCGTGCCATCCAATGTGCTTACGCTCGATTTAAAAGGTGAAAAATACGAAACCCTGCAAAACGAAATAAGTCGGTTAAATCAGGTAGAAACGACTTTGGCGACTAACTGGTATCATGAGCCTATTAAAATGGGCAAATCTTCAGTCACATTGAACGATAAAGTTCTGGAAATAAATTACGTAAGTATTGACCCAAAAACCCTGGAAACAGAGGGTATCAGCGTAAAATTCGGGCAAAATTTTCCTGAAGATATGCCTAAAAGTACGGAGCCGTATATTTTAGTGAATGAAGCTGCCGCAGAATTATTGGAACCTGAATCGGAGAATTTAGTAGGGCAAAATCTATTACTGGACTCTGCCTATGTACAAGTCATTGGCATTATGCCCAATGAAATTATTGGCGAACAACGCCCTTTATTGTATCGGTATTTGCCAAATGAAATAGCAGCCCTGACTATAAAGATAAAGCCAAATACTGAAGAGGAAGCAACCAAAGCCATTCAAACCTTATGGAAAAACAGTTTTCCTGAAAAAACAGCAAATCTATATAATTTAAAAGAACAGCGTTATTCAGGACCAAGCAGTGGAGATAGATTAGGTTTGTTTGGAGGCGCTGCTCTGATTGTCATGACAATCGCTGCTTTGGGCATTTTGGGCATAGCCAGTTACGCTGTAGAAACACGCACCAGAGAACTGGGTATAAGAAAAGTATTGGGAGCCAACAACTTAAAATTGGTGTGGACGGTTACCAGAAAATTTGGCAATCTTATGCTAATTGCCGGGCTTATTGGCGCTCCATTGGGCTTGTTTTGCGGTGATTTAATAAGACGGGATTTGGAAAGCAGCCTGGTTAATTTGAGTTTTATAAATATAAGTATAGGCTTTAGTTTGGTTGCTATATTCGGGTTACTGACTGTACTATCCCAAACCATACGGGCGGGGCAAATTGAACCTGTAAAAGTTTTAAAAGCAGAGTAAAAAGGTAACATGCGTGGGCCGCTTATGAGGATGGCGAGACAATTCATTCTATTCCGCAACACTTTAACGACCATGCAACGACCGACTAAATTTGTGAGAAGAAGGGCATATGTTGCTAACAAAAACGTTAAGAAATATTTTTTACCATGCTGCCAACTCAAATGCTTAATATTTTTATTTTGAACTACTATTGAATGGTTCATAAGACATCCAGTCTACCTCCAATTCATAAGGCTGTAGGGGTTTTTCAATAGAAAGAGGATTCGTTTCAACGGGCCAGTCATCGGTATGCCAAAAATTCATTCGGTAAAGTGAAGGATGCTGCGGTATTCCTCTTTTAGATCCCTGATAATCCCACAATACTATTTTTTCACCACTATTAGGATGAATCATCCACCAGCGGATGCGGTCCGCATACCAATCAAATCCATAGGTGTAAAATTGGGCAGAAGCATCATAGTCTTCAATGGCTGCAATAGTGTCTGGCTGATTTTGTGTCTCGGTTAAAGGTGTTCTCAATCCTGTGTGATTTTCTTTGTAGACAGTATTATAGATAATTCCTTTGGCCAAATTGATCGTTCTGCCAATTCGTCTAAGCTTACCTTTATGACCAGTCCATGTGCCAATGTAAATGACAGTGGGATCAGCAGGGAGCCATTCAAAGTCAATCTCGCTCAGCCCTTGTATGCTATCCATATGGTAGGTAAAATAGCCAATGACGGCTCCTACGTTAGGCTGAATATCTTTTACATGAGGGACCTTAAGCCGTGCAGCATAAGTGCCAAAATGAGTGAAGTTCTTTGAGATAATTTCTGGTCCACGTCCTGCACCCGCACTATCCTGTGGATCAATCTTAAAGGAAAGCACTTTGGCACTTTCCTCTGTCAAAGAATTCACGCCAAACTTGTATTTGAATGCGGTTTTGTTTCCGGTAGACCCATATCTGAAGTAGTTGGAAGTTGAATCAGTAAAATTCTCAACAAAAGAACTATGAAAATTTTCGGTTTGGGAAATAGCGATAAAAGGAATAAAAAATAGGGATGCTGATAAAATGAGTGATTTCATAGGGACAAAATGTTGAGCTTAAGCAACGAATCTACAAAAAAGTTGAACATGTCATGACTGATGTGAAAAGAATCAATATCGTTAAAGAAAAAGTTAGGTTAGGCCTTCACAACGTAAGTGATCAAGTAATGCTCGTTGCATGTGGTTTTCATAACCTGAGAAATGCTTACAGAACCTCTTGACAATAAATCAGAATAACATCTATTACAAAATTAAATTTTTGAATAAGCTCTTCTGCCATGAAATATCTGAATTTAACTTAGGGGTAATCTACTCCTCGGGACATAAAAGGTGTTAGCTGGGTAAGTAAAAGAGTCGTTTCGTCCTAAGTAGCTTTCATTTATGACAGAAGCTTTACTTCTTTACAATATGTTTATCAGTCAGCGTGCCATCATTGAAAAGCTGAAGACTGATAAACTCCCTGAAATAAGTTAGCTTCCGGCCCTTTTTTAAGTCTCGGATTATCTATTGGCTGATGCTTATTTACAGGTTTTACAAGATGAATACTGTTTTTTTTCTCCTTTTGTAAGATAAGTTTAGGCAATGGAAAAATGGGTGCTTACTATTCCTGACAGTTGACTGCGTCTTTCAAATTAACTAATATGGCAATTAAGAATTTTACTAAGTGCGACCAATTGTACCGAAAATACCTCTTGCTTAAGGCGAGGCTTTTCTGAGCATTAAATGCTATTTAATCTGGAGTTCCTGTACCTACAACTCACCGTTCATGGTATCAGGTAAAGTGCTGTTCCGAAAGTAAATTTTCAGGATTATAACGTGTGGTGTTAATGATAAATAGTTTATGTATCCCCAGCCAAAACTACAGTACAATGATCGCACTTTCAAACTTACCTCTCATACACGTAAGTGTAGTATGGGTATGTCAGTGATGATATATCCTGATGTTGGAAACTCAATGGACTAATGAAGTACTGTTGAGTTTTCCTTTTTTCTTGCGCTATAGCGTAAATAAATGATTTGAAACCTCTCCTTCAAACTAATATATGCTCACCATGGAAACCATAAATTTAGATGGATACTTTAAACAGGCGAGAGATCAAAAGCACACATCTACCTGACTACTGATCACGCTGTACTATCTTATATGCCTTACAGAGTAGTGACATTCTACCGCCTGATGAGCCTGGTAAAGCAGCTAAAGCCGCTAGCAATCTGCTTTATTATATACTAATAAATTATGAAAAATGATTGGCTAAAAAGCAGCTTGGTGCTGCTGTGTTTTATGCTAATCTCGCCTTGGGTAAATGGGTAACTATACTAACGGAAATACAAAAAGTATTGGGGTCAGAAGGTGCTACGGGTGAATTTTTGTCAGAGCAGTAGCCATCTTGAGCTGCCCGGTGATTGTGGGAGGCTTTCAGAGAGCCTAGTAGTGGCTTGGCTTATATCTATGGGCGTGTGTCAGTCATTGATTTTACGGATAAAATCATGAAAACCAGTCACCAGCTTTACAGCCAGGCCCTTTGAGTAGTGACTTAAGCAGAAAGATGTGTGCAATCTGCCGCTACTCAAACATGGGTCCGTTTCGCCTCATCTGTCAAGGCAATGCGAAATACAGAAATGAATAGATAAGCATGCGGGAAAGCCGAAACCCGATGACAGTAGGCAAAAAAATGATTACCATTATGAAACTAAAAGTCATTGGCTTTGGCCTGGGTCGTACCGGGACCTACTCATTAAAAACTGCGCTGGAAGCATTACAACTGGGCCCTTGCCACCACATGGAACGTGTGGCCCAGAACATGCCGGTTCAACTGCCTTTATGGAACGAGGCTTTGGATAATTCGCCCAACTTTGAAGCTATTTATGCAGGTATGCAGAGCGCCGTTGACTGGCCTACCGCTGCCTTTTACCAAGAGCTGTACGCTACCTATCCGAATGCCAAATTTATCCTAACCCACCGGAGCAAAGAGTCCTGGGCCGAAAGCTTTGGCTCTACGATCTATAAACTGCTTGCCGAGCGGGAAAAAGCACCGCCTCCGGTGCAGGAATGGCTTAATATGGTGGTGAAAACGATCAAAAATTCAGGTTTTCCCATGGGCCTGGATTTCGCCGGTCTGGCAGAAAGGTATGAAGCCCATAACCAGGTTGTACAGGATCTGATTCCGGCTGATCAACTGCTGATCTACCAGGTGAAGGAAGGCTGGGAGCCTTTGTGCCGGTTTTTAGGGTTAGACGTCCCCACCACTGAATTTCCCCGCACCAATAACCGCGAAGAATTCTGGGACCTGGTCAACGCTGCTACCAAGCCAGCATCCTGAGACGGGTCAAACCGCAACCAAATATTTCAACACTATCCTAACCAATGCAAACATGAAGACAGTAGGTATCATCGGCGGCGCCGGATTCATCGGCAGCTACGTCACCAAAAAATTTCTTGAGAACGGCTACAAGGTCAAAGTATCGGCTTACGATATTTCCCGAAAAGAAAAGTATGCGCACCTGGCTAAGCTGCCTCATGCAGAAAACATGAACCTTGTTCCGCTGGATGTGCAGGACCAGGCACAACTGCAGTCTTTTGTAGACGGCTGCGAAATGATCGTGCATGGCGGCACGCCCTTCCAACTGGATGTGGCCGATCCAGGCAGGGACCTCTTTGACCCAACAGTAAAAGGTACCGAAAATTTCCTTGCGATAGCCAGCCAGTCGTCTGTCCTGGAGAAGGTAGTCTTCATCGCTTCGGTAGCGGCCTTTAATACCAATTTTCCCCTGCCGCCCAAAGGTAAAAAAGAAGGCGATCAGATTACCGAGGAAGATACGCCGTACTTCAGCGAGCAAAACCACCCTTATACCCAGGCCAAGTTTGTAGCCAACCAGACGGTAGAAAAATTCATCAGCGAGCATGCTGATCCGGGCTTTGAAATCACCACCGTATCACCGGTCGGGGTGATGGGGATGGCTATGTCAGACCGGGAAGATTCTACCTCTATGGGTTTGCAGTACCTTATCAAGCACAAGATCGCGCCAAATGATTTTATTAAGACCCTTTACGATCTGGATGTGTACTGGGCCCTGGTAGATGTAGAAGATGTGGCTGAGGGAGTTTACAAAGCTGCCATAACTAAAGGAATACACGGCAGAAACTACCTGCTCACGAGCGAAAGCTACAGGATTTCGGTTCAGTACCTGATACTCAACCAGCAGGAGCCTGCCGGCCAGCCAAAAATCATTTACAGCAACGATCTGGCGCGCAAAGGACTGGGCATCAGCTTCCGGCCGGCCAGTGTACCGCTGCGGCAATACAGTAGTGGAGATGCTGCGCAAATATCATAAGTGGAACCTGACCCGACACAAAATGAAGCATAAACAGCGCGAATGACTGAGCATTTTAAACCATTGAATTATTTGTTATGACCTGAATGACGTGTCTTACAGCATACCCTTAATCACAACCATCATCACTGCCGAATTTGAATAAATCATTACCAATAACTACCTATATGTATTTCTATACGCATACACTTACCCTATTTCCGCAGCGCTTTAGCAGTATTAGCCGCTTTAGGCTCTACCGAACTCTTACTGCTTTTACACTTCTCCTTCTGCTTTCGTTGGCAACCTCGCCAGCGCAGGCCCAGCGGGTTAATGAGTTGCCCCCCGTGGAAGGCTTTACCTTTGATGCCGCTTCCGGCGACCAGATCAAATATGCCGTTGATGGAAATAACATGGCGCGAGCAGTCCTGGATAAAACTGGCGGTCTGGGCTCTAAATCCGTGTCTTTGGTAAAACTTGAATTTTTCTCTCTCACCGATCAAGGATGGAAAAAAGATAGGGAATTTGACCTCTCGGCTGAGGCTGTTTATGTCATCAAAGATTTGGATTTAAGTGGAAGGCTATTGGTGCTAGGAGCTAAAACTGCTGGTATTGGCAGAGATTATGCCTACGTATTCAGAAAAGATGATGAAGATAACTGGAAATCAGCGGCTAGACTACAAACTAACTTAGCAGGAGAAATTTCTTCTGCCACTGATGTTGAAATCCTGGATACCGGTAATCCGGCCACTTCCCTGGTAGCGATTTCTCAGATCTATAGTGTTAACGTGCCTCAACCTGGAAGCTTCATTGCAGGGGTACCAGGGAAAGCTTTTGGGGTGGTGCTGTTTAATTTTAACAGCAACTGGCAACCGGTGGCGTATGAAAACTTAGGTTCAGTCGCCCAAGGCGGCCTCAGGGGACTGGTGTTCTATCGATTCCCACTTAATTATGGGTATAGGGATGTTTCCTTTCAAATGGCCCTTTCTCAAAATCATTTGGCGGTACTGTATAATAAGCCGGCAGGGGCAATTGGAAAGTCGCAAGCCATTTCTATCCTTGAACGGGCTGACTTTGGATTTAGCAGCAGCTTTGGGATACTTGTTGATGGACGTTACAGTTTGATTCGTACTGCTCCCTATAAACTACTTGAGGTGAGTGCCACCGATGAGACAAAGCTAAGGGAAGCTGTTCCCTTGAACGGTGGGGAAATCCGTTCAGGTAAAAAAATAGAAATTATAGACGACTACCTGGCCTTTGTCTATAAGACTGAAGGCGGGCAGAACTACATACAGGTGGCCGAACTGGACAAACTCAATGATCAGACTTTATTCCAGAATAGTTTTACAGAAATTGAGCCGGATGGTGAATCGGCAGGCTTTGGCGAACACCTTGATTTTGCCAAAACGCTGGATGCAGAAAGCCGGCCTACTTATTACCTGGGGGTAGGTGCGCCCTTGTCTTCTTCTGTACAGGGGGCAACTAACCTGGGTGCTATTTACCAGTACAGTTACACCGGAACCGGCAAATGGGGTACGACCCGGCCCTTCAGCACGTTTACGCAAAACAGCAATAATTTCCGGCTGGGTAATTTCGTCGGCTATTCCAGCTCCGGTTTGGTGGCCCCGTATATTAACAACAGGGCAGTCTACTATGACTTCCTGCCCAACGTACCCGAGCTGTCAGGCTACAGCAACAGCCCCGATCAAATCACGCTCAATGTGAAGGAAAGTAACAGTGAGGATGACCTCGGAGGTGGGGTTTTTGATGCAACAGCTTTTTCGCTGCTTCCCCGGGAAGGCTTGGGTTTTGATCCCGATAATGTTACCGGTAGTTTTGATATTGAACGCAGTACCCTTGGGCTCGGCATAGACAATTACGCCAGCTTTCGGGTAACCGCCAACAATGCGTTTGGGGCATCACGCCCGCTCTTTGTAGGCGGCTATTTTAAAGGTGACGGTGAGATTAGCGGCCGGGTAGAAAGTGCCGATGGCCGGGGCGTAGAAGGCGTGATCGTACAAAGTCCGGTGCAGGATAGCTACCTGGCTTTTAGTCAGAATGCTCCCGACCCGCTTCCCAATCCGGTAGAGTTTTCCATTCAGGAGTTTCCTGATGCATTTACCGTGGAGACCTGGATACGGACTACCGCCAGCAGCCAGGGCGAGTACTTTCTCAACTATAAAAGCGGGACAGCCAGTGAGTCGCTGCTGATGGGAATTGAAACCGACGCCAACCGGCCGGCGGTCTGGATCAATGGCAACAAGCTGACTTTTACTGATGCAGCTGATTTATCTTCCGCCTCAGATACCAGCTGGAACCACGTAGCCCTGACACGCTCCGGTACGAATGTACAACTCTACCTGAATGGTGAACCGGCCGGAAGTGCTACTATGGGCAACGAAGAAATGCCTGATGTGGGCACCCTGGTACTTGGTAAAGCCGACGACAGCTTCGGCGGCGACCAGACGCCCGAACAGTTGAAGGCGCGCTACTTCAAGGGCGGCATGGATGAACTGAGGATCTGGAAGCGGGCCCGTACGGCCAGAGAAATCAGGAACTGGTACAATACGGTCGTCAAAGACAAGGGGGAGCGGGAGGATTTACTGCTGCAGTACAGCTTCAACGAGCAACAGGAAAACATCGCTGCCTTTTTTCGGGTCATCTACAACGAAAAAGCCAACGACGGAGGCAGCGGTCCCTTTTACCACGGCCTGCTGTTCAGCGGTACCGACGCCCCGGAGTACCGCCTCACGGGTGGACTTGACCTGCTCAAGTCAGTACTGAGTGACCGCAACGGACTGTACAACTTTAGCAGCCTTGTACCGGGCAATACCTACAGGCTTACCCCCAGTACCGAAGGTGGTACCCAGGGCTACGAACCAGCCGAACAAACCATTGCCCTAACTACCAGCCAGGCACAGGTCAACAACATCAATTTTACCGACACCACAGCTTTTGTCGTTAGTGGCACCATTCGTTTTCCCTACCAGAACACTACGATTCCCGCCAAAGGCATCACACTGGTGGTAGAAGGTTCTGACGGAAGTACCCTGCTGGCCGATTCGGTAGTTACGGATGAAGATGGATCTTATGTAGTGGGCCTGAAAGCCGGGGAATATACCATCACCCCCCGCTATCAGGATCATACCTTTACGCCCTCCAGCGTAACGGTGTCGGTGCCTAATGATATCGCTACATCTTTTGATTTTACCAATACCACTACCCGCAGTATTGCCGGAAAGTTTGTAGGAGGAAGTTGCGAAATTGATGTGGGCGGTGCCACCCTGGATATAGTAAGCCTGGATGCCGGTATTGTTTTAGAAAATATTACGACCAGACTGCAGGATGGCGTACACCGCTTTTCGGTGAATGATATCCCGGCCCTGGTGGATGATTCTCTCCTGGTTACCATCACTTCACTGGCCAATGACAGATTGGTACTGGAAAAGCTGGTACAGGGAGAAGGAGGATTCCTGGATGCAGAACAGCCAGCCTATGTGGACGCTGATGATGCAGAAGTCAACTTCTTCTACCGGGCACCCACGGAAGTCAGTATTGTTTTTCCACCCTCCTTAGAGGCGATTGAGTGCTACGAGAATACCTACCTGATGCAGGAAAACCAGTTTGCCAGCCTGAAAATCAGTGCTATAGAAACCTACGAGGGCGTAATTTGCCAGGTAGATTCAGCTGTAGTACGGATCTTTGACGACATCAGTGACCGGCCCGACAGCCTCAGCTACATTACTTCAGCCAACTTTGAGAACTTTAGCTACAGCCTAAGGGCAGGAAACCCCAATGTAGTGGGTGGCGGCGACCGCCCTTACCAGAAAGCCCTGCAGATAGACGTGACAGCTCCCGGCGGGCCTACCGTCACCAATACCATATGGGCAGTGGTAGAAGGTAGTACACCCAGAGTAGGTCAGCCTTTTGTATCCACTTTTCCTGCCAACGTACCACTCTTTATCCTGCGCGACCCACCCGGCGACCGAAGCTACAGCTTTATCGAGCAAGGCAATACCTTTACACGTAACCTGAGCATTTCTACCGGAGGTAGTGGAAGCATAGGCACAAAACTTACGATCGGAGATCCGGAAACTACGCCCTACGCTAAACTCGGCATTGAGACTGAATTCTCCGGAGCAACTTCCAATTCTTTTAATATGTCGTTAACGACCCGGGAAAGGATAGAAACATCCAGCGAAGACGGGGTAATGCCCGGAAAGCCCAGCGATGTATTTGTAGGAACCAACCTGAATATACTGTACGGCCTGACGGATGTGCTCAGCTTTAATCCGGAAATTTGTAAAGCTACCCTCACCCAGGACATCAGCTGGATACCCGGAGAAGTTGAGTCCACCTATCTCTACACCTACAATGAAATTCAGACCGTGGTCATTCCTGAACTCAAGGAGACTTTATCCATCACCGACGATCCTGAACAGGTGGCTTCGTTGGAAACCTCTATCAAAGACTGGGAACAGCTGTTAGAATACGATGATTTCCTGCACGAAGAGGCGGTAGCGGTTGACCCGGTTGAAGAAAACCGAAGTTTTGGCGCGGAATTAGGAACTTACCAGAGTAGTACTTCCTTCACGACTACCTCTACCGATGCTTATAATTTTTCTTCCTCATTTAAATTTGGTCTTGAGATAGGTGTTGGGGTAAGTATTCCCATCCCTTTCCTGGGCTTCGTGAAGATTACAAAAACTCAGTTCACCACCAAGTTTGGCGTCCAGAGCAATCAAACAGGCTCCAGCGGTAACGAAGATTCCTTTGAGGTGGGGTATGTACTGAATGATGATGATCCCGGTGATCTGTTTTCGGTGAACATCACCAAAAAGATGGAAAACAGGCCCCTGGCCGGAGATGAATTAGGAAGGGCCGGTGATGTTTTCCAGGCTAATACACCCTTGACCAATACTACGCCTTTCTTTGACCTGATCGCCGGGCAATCAAGCGCGCCCTGGGAAGGACTGCCTTCCGTACCGCGGGATTCTGCCCAGATCATCGTCACGCCTCGTCGTCAGGCAGATGTACCAGTTGATGGGGAAGCTGTTTTTACCCTCAATGTAGCCAATCTGAGCCAGGCGACTACCGGCAATATACGGGATATTGAAGTGCGGGTGTTACCGGGTTCCAATCCTGACGGGCTCATCATCAGCACTGGTTCCGGCAATATTACAAGCAACGCAGGCATACTGCTGGAAGACGTGGGCCCCAACGACAGCCGTACCATCACCCTCACCGTTAAAAAAGGGCCGTTGGCTTATGATTACCAGGATATAGCCGTCGTCGCCTTGTCTCCTTACGAACTGGCGGCTACGCTGGGTAACCAACGCTTATCCGATACCGCCTTTTTCTCGGTCAGCTACGTAGCTCCCTGTGAGCCGGTATCCGTATTTCGTCCTGAAGAAGGCTGGGTGGTCAATAGCACTAGCAATGATTCCCTGCGGGTCATTGTGGATGAGTACGACAAAAGTGCCATTCAGGAAGTAAGCCTGCAACTGAGAAGCTTGCCCACCGGCACATGGCGTACTATGCGCACTTTGACCGGTGAAGCACTGGCCGACAAATACACGGCCCTCTACGTAGACATTTCCTCCCTTGCTGACGGGAGCTATGCCTTCAGAGCGCTCACCCAGTGCCAGGGCGGGCAGGTGTATTCAGATGTCTTCACCGGCTTTATTGATCGCTCCGCGCCAGTAAGCCTGGATGCCCCGCTACCTGAGTTTGGAGAGCTGAGCCCGGAGGACGTCATTGCACTCAACTTCAACGAGGATATTGATCCTGTGACCATCAATACCAACAACCTGATCCTGACCAATGCGACTACCGGCGATACCCTGGAGGTAACCCTCAGGAACAATGAGAGGCGTATCATCATGGATTTTGACGCCAGTGATCCTGCTTTGGAAAACCAGTTGCTGCAGGCCAGCGCCCGCGGTATTGCCGATAAATACGGCAATGTAATCGCACCAATTAAATGGGAGTTTGTAGTGAACCGCAGCCCCATCAGCTGGGAGTTGCCCCGCATCATAGAATACATGCAAGTCGGGGAGAACTTTGCCTTTGATGCCCGTATCCAGAACAATGGCAGCCAAACCATCGCCTTTGAACTGGCAGAGCTGCCTAGTTGGCTGGAAGTGATCACCGAAAGAACTTTGTTGCTGGCCGGTGAAAGCTTGTTCATCAGCTTCCGGGTAAGCAATCCCGCTGCCCTCACGCTAGGCAATGTGTACGAGGAGACGATCTCGCTCAACACTGCACTGGGTAACGAGCCGCTGGATATCATCCTGGAGGTAGGCTGTGCCGCCCCCGACTGGACCGTAGATGCCACTGCCTTCACGCACTCTATGAAGTTGCAGGCCGGTGTATATGCTGAGCAGTTTTCAGTCACCGGCCCCAATGATCTGGTGGCGGCCTACGTGGGCGATGAACTGCGGGGTGTAGCGGAAGTCTACAAGCTGGTGCCCGATGATGAGTATGCAGTGTACCTGGATATCTACAGCAATCTGCTACAGGGAGAAGAAGTAAGCTTCAAAATCTGGGATGCTTCCGAATGTGAGATCATGGATGTCAGAGAGACCTTCACTTTTGAAGCCAGTACCGAAATAGGTTCGGTCACCCGACTGGAGCCGCTCAGCATCGGAGGAATCAACTACTTGCAGATACCCCTGCAGGCTGGTGTCAACTGGATATCCTTTAATGTTGCGCAAAGCGATATGTCCCTGAATACCCTCATCAGAGATGTAGGCCTCACTGATGGAAGTATACTCAGCGCACATGATGGTCAATATGCGGAATTTGCCAGCTTTGAAGGCTGGAAAGGGACACTGAAAGAAGTGAAGCCCGGCGTACTTTATAAATTGACTGTACCGGAAGTAGCCTTCCTGAAAATGAGCGGTAAGCTGGCTGAAAATCAGGTGAATGTAAGTGCCGGCTGGAACGGCATTGGTCTGATCAAAGAAACCCCCAGCCCGCTGGCCCAGGCACTGGGCAGCTTTACCGTGAGCGAGGGTGACATCATTCGCGGACAGGATGCTTCGGCCACTTACAGCGGAGGTGCCTGGCAGGGTAGTCTGCAGCAACTCTCCCCCGGAGAAGGGTATATGTTCAAAAGTGGCTCTGCAGGCATCCTGGAATTTGCCCGTTCCAACGGACACCCTCTAGCCAGGACACACGAAACGAGCCAGTGGAGCTTCAATGCAGCAGACTATGAGCAGTACATGACGGTGACAGGGGTACTGGAACTGGACGGTGTAGAATACCACAAGGATGATGCAATCATCGGAGCTTTTGTGGGAGATCAGAACCGGGGCTTTGCCCAACCCATCAAGGTACTCAACCGCTGGATGTACTTCCTCACAGTCTATGTCAACAGTATTGATGATACGCTCACCTTCCGCATGCAGCGCAATGGTGAAGAGCAGCTACTGGAGCAGACCCTTGCCTTTCAAAGTGAAGGAGCAGAAGGACAATTACGTAGCCCCTTCGTCTTCAGTCAGATCAGTGAGGAAGTGCTCAGAGCACAGAACTTCGCCCCGCTGTCTATCCAGATCAGCGACACCACCCTGCTCAGCGATGCCGCCAGCACCACCATAGGTATACTACTGACACAAGATCCTAACCCAGGCGATCAGCACAGCTACCAGCTGGTTGAAGGTGAAGGTGGGAACGACAATAGTCTGTTTTCTATTGTCAACGATGAACTGGTCAACAACCAGGCCATCACCTACCAGCCCGGAGAGAGCAATACCTATTCCATCCGGGTTCGCGCTACGGACAACGGAGGAGAGTCTATTGAGCGAGTACTGACTATCAAGGTGACCAATGCCAGTAACAGTGAGCCTACCGCCATCAGCCTGAGCAGCAATTCACTGCTCTTTGACCAGGATGCCGGTACCTTGATCGGCGATCTCTCGGTAGAGGATGCTGATGCAGCCGATGTACACAGCTTTTCCATTCTTAGTGTCAACAATGACGCGACCAGCGAAATATTCCGGATTGAAAACGGCCAGCTGCTTTCCAATGTCGTCTTTACCCAGGATATGATGGGCAGTTACGAACTGGTAGTATTTGTAGAAGATGGCAATGGGGGCAGCCTGCAGCAGGTGCTCACCGTAGAAGTAACCGACCAGGTCACCAGTGTGAATGATACCGTGCAGGGCGAACTTGCCCTGGGGGCCTTCAAGCCCAACCCTACACGCGGGAACGGTAGCTTTACTTACTATCTGCCTTCACCTTCCAAAGTGACCATCCGACTGAGCGATATGGTAGGCAGGGTATGGCAGGAGATTGAAAAAGACCAGTTACCCGGCTCCTACCAGATTAGCCTGGACCTGAGTAATCTGCCCCAGGGCGTTTATCTCTACTCCATAGAAACCGAAGGTGAGAAGTCCCAGATGTTAACCCGAAGGGTAATCAAATACTAATTTCTAAGCGCACCGGCAGCCGTTTAATGGTTGCCGGTGCTTTTAAACCAATAATCAAAATGACAAGATATTTTATCATCCTACTAATAGGCTTCTTCCTGTTTTCGTGCGGTGAAGAAGAGGGAACTACTCCTCAACCCGATGAACCCAGCGAGCAGGAGAAAACGGCGGACAAGCTTGAAGGTAGCTGGACCTTGAGCGAGGTACAGCAGAAACCGGAAAATATAGATGTGGCACAACTGCAGGGTTTTCAGCTCAGCTTTGATGTAAACGCCCAGAAAACCGGTGGTGCTTTCCAGGCCAGCAGTACCTCCGGTTTGATTGGCCCGGAAGGACAGTGGGCCTTTGTAGGCACCAGCATCACAGATATCAACCTGACCGCCCACAGTGGCAGTGTAGGCACCCTGGAGATTAGCCTGAATGGCAATCAGTTGCAACTCAATTTCTCTACCCCCTCAGAACCTCTGTCTCGCAGTCAGGGGTTGGATGGAGACTACCAGCTGCTGATGACGAAGTGAAATGTCCGGGTGGGTAATTTCCTGTAACATAGCAAAACAGATTAGCCCACAAGCAGGCATAGTAAAATTAACCATACTACGGTACATTTCCGGTTTGTGGAGACACAAACCGGGGCACAGACGCCGTGGGCTTGTGTCCCACAGCCCACTATCAGATAATGTACCGCAGTATAAAAATTAACTTATCCAAACCCTATCAAGTATGAAACCTGAATATTTTTTATTACGACCTGAAGTTGAAAAAGCTTATGGTTATTCGCACGCAGTAAAAATTGGCGACAGCATCAAAGTTTCCGGTGCGGTCAGCATGGACGACGAAGGCAACCCGACTGCCGTCGGTGATTTTGAACAACAGATGAAAAACTGCTATGCCGACCTGGAAAAAATACTGAGCCACTACGGATGCACCTTTGATGATGTGGTGGTGGAGAATATTTTCACTACTGACATGCCCCTGTTTCTGGAGAAATCGGGCTACCGTAGTGAAATCTACACCCATCATTTTCCGACAGGTTCCTGGCTGGGCGTAAAGGAACTGGCCCTGCCTGGTCTGATGATAGAGATTGAACTGGAAGTGCATGTGGCAGAGTAAGTAGAGCGCATACATGCCTAACGCTTATTACCTATTAAAAGCATAACAATAGCCGGATAATAACATCAACCTCATTGTACAACGAACACGGGTGAAAGCTGAAAACCACAAAAAGTAAGCATTTACTAATCAATTAAAGATCATGAAAACATTCCTGAAACAAAAGCCAGTACTACTGGCATTTTGCCTCTTGGCCATGGCCGCACAAAGCTGTAGTAATGAAAAAGCAGTAACTGAGGAGGTAGAAGGATTTGACCTGGAAACCGCCAGGGCTGAAATTCAGGCCGCCAATGAGAATTTTATGGCCCTGGTAGCCGCTGGCGATTCGGTAGGGCTAGCCAACGCCTACACTGTTGATGCTCAGTTCATGTCCGCGGGCGCACCAGCAGTTAAGGGCCTTGAAGCGATACTATCGGCCATGTCGGGCATTGTCCAGTCCGGGATTACCGGCGTAGACATCAGGCTGGAAGAAGTGCATGGCACTGAAGAACTGCTTGCCGAAGTGGGTGTATTGAACCTTTACGTTGGTGATGAATCGGTAGCCGAAGAAAAATACATCGTACTCTGGAAAAAAGAAGACGGGAGGTGGAAATTATTCAGGGATATTTTCAACTCCAATTTACCCGCCGAATAAAAACTCTATAAAAATTTCATCACCATTTAAAATCAGAAATCATGACAACAGCGCAAAATGTTCAGATTATCAATTCTTTGTACAATGCTTTTTCAACCGGAGACATGCCAGCTGTGCTGGGATTGATGCATCCCAAAATTGAGTGGAACGAAGCCGAGAGCAATTCGCTGGCCGATGGTAACCCCTATATTGGGCCGGATGCCATTCTGGAAGGGGTATTTGCACGGCTCGGGGCCAATCACGAGCACTTTGGACTCAAGGACATTCAAGTGCATGGCATGGATGAAAGCAAGGTCTTGGCTACACTCCGCTACGATGCCAAAGTGAAAGCCACGGGCAAGGCTTACAATGCCCAGGCCGCCCATTTATGGACGCTTGATGATGCTGGAAAAATTATCGCATTTCAGCAATACGTAGATACCAAAAAGCTGTCAGAGGCGGAAAGTTAATGCGCCGGGCTGCCACTTCCAGGTGATAAATTGCTAGTACCACTTTCGGAATACTGGCGATCGCCATATCAATCTAAACATTTGAAATATGGAAAATCAAGACAAGCCATCTTCAAGAAGAAGTTTTCTTAAGCAAGGCTCCTTTGCCGGATTAGGTTTGACAACCGCTTTGATGTCCTCTTGCGAACAAGCAAAACAGCACGAAGAAATAAAGGAAGTCGGTGAATTAAATGAAAGCAGTAAAAAGCTTTTATCTCTTTTCAATTTGAAGTATCCATTTTTCCAGGGGGCCCCCGGAGGTGAAAAGCTGGCTGTCGCGATTGCAAATGCAGGGGGAATGGGGTCTATTCAATTCACATGGACTTCCTCTGATGAGGCCTACGAAACAAGCAGAAGGCTGAATGAAGCAACAAACGGGAATTACTACGCTAATTACATTCTTCATTTTGAGCCTAAATCAATAGATAATGTATTAGAAGCAGGTTGTCAGAATTTTCAGTTTTCATGGGGTTTACCGAGCCAGGAAGTTATTTCAAAAATAAGAAATGCAGATGCAAAATTTGGCATACAGGTATCGAGTAGAAAAAACGCAGAAAAAGCGTTGGAATTAAAACCAGATTTCTTGATTTGTCAGGGGTTAGAGGCTGGTGGGCACATTCAGGCAACACAATACAATAAATATGCATTGCCTCAGGTATTGGAAGTAGCTGGAGAAATACCTGTGTTAGTTTCTGGAGGCATCAGTACTGGTGAGGATATTCGGGCGGCGATCAATAATGGGGCTGCAGGAGTTGTTATGGGTACTCGATTTATTTCCACTAAAGAAAGTAATCTAACTGATGGTTACAGACAAAAGTTGCTTGAAGCTGGAGAGAACAGTACTGTCTATACCAATTGTTTCAATCAGGACTGGGATGCTATGCATAGAGTTTTGAGAACTAGCACATTTCTCAATTGGGAGGGCGAAGGTTGCCCTCCAAAAGGAAATAAGCCAGGAGAAGGAGAAGTGATAGCAAAAACATCCTGGGGTGGTGATATTCTTAGGTATTCAGGACGCAGGCCGGTGGAAGGGGATACTGGAGATTTAGGGAGCATGTGTATGTATGCAGGAGAAGGAGTAGGTAAAATAAAGGATATTCCGACTGCATCTGAATTAATTGAACGACTATGGGAAGAATTTGAAAATAAATAGAGGAGGCCTTACTCAACAATGGCTATAAGTAATTACCTGTTTTCGCCTTGGTATATACTGGCGAAGTGGTTTACTAAACCATGTAACTACCCATGATTGCACCCTTATGCTTTATGATGCTTATAAATGAAATGATAATGACATCTATCAAATGATAACCTCACCCTAATATGAAAAAACATGCAACCGCAGGCAGAAGAACTTTTATGAAAGAAGCTGCCCTTGTATCGGCAGGGATCGTGACCACTCCTTTGGTCAGCACTGTTGGTCCTGCCTCCCTGAAAGAGCAGCAAAGCATCTATCTGATCGGGCCGCAAAAGGGCTATTCTCCGCAGATCTGAACCCTGCTCTCCACCATGACCATGATGCGGACATGGGTTATTGATACGGTGAAAAATCTGAGCGTAGAACAACTGGATTTCCAGCTTGATGAGAAGTCCAACTCGGTAGGGGCCATGTTGCTGCATCTGGCTGCTACGGAGCGGTATTATCAGCTGCATACCTTTGACGGGCTTGAATGGGGTACCTGGAGCGATGACATCAAACAGGAATGGGATGTAGCCTCTGCCCTTGGCGAAACAGCGCGGGAACAGATCAAGGGAAACAAGCTTGAGTTTTATCTCAAAAAGCTGGAAGAGGTGAGGGAAATCACCAGAAAAGAATTTGCCCAACGGGACGATGAATGGATCATGCAATCAGATCTGTTTTTTGATAACCAGCCTACCAACAATTACTGCAAGTGGTTCCATGTATGCGAACATGAATCCAACCATCGCGGACAAATGAAATTCATCATCAGCAGGCTGCCCAAATAAAACATAGCCCTGAACTAAAACCAAGCTAAATCAAACCGGCATGAAAGGACTACTTGTATTTTTCATATTCTTCTTCAGGCTGTATCCCGGAGAGCTGTTAATGGCACAACAGAGAACCGGATACCAGGTATTTGAGGACATTCCCTATGCGGAGGATAGGGAACAGAAAATGGATATTTATCTGCCTGATAAGGAAAAAGCGAACGGGAATAAAGACTTCACCATCGGTTTTCTTCATGGAGGGGCCTATTACGCCAGCGATAAAAAACGGGAGGAGAGATACATAGAGCCGTATCTGAAAAAAGGGTTTAATGTGGTCAACCTTAATTACAGGTTGAAAAGGGGGATACCCTTGGCTACCAGTGACCTTACGCATGCTTTGAACTTTTTAAAAGCCAGACAGAGCGATTACAGCTTGAATCTCTCCGGAATAATCGTGACGGGTTTTTCCGCCGGGGCACAAATTTGCACCAACGTTGCCCTCGCTCAAAACAACCGGGAATTTCCCGAAACTTTGGATGATGGGATTGACATTACAGGAGTCATCAACTTTTCCGGCCCGGTAGGCGACCTGGAGTTTATAGAAAAAATATTCATAGATCACGAGAATGAGTCGTATAGTACGGCAGGCAAGGCACTCTTCCCCGCTGAAGGCTACGCCAGCAAAGAGGTTTTAGCAGTTTACGAGCCCGCAACCTACTTTGATGATGAAGACCCACCGGTTTTCCTATGGCATGGAGGCATGGATGACCAGATACCACCTGCCACTTTCCGGCAGTTTGTTTCCATGATGAGAGAGGACAAAGATTTCAGGATGTTTATCCCTGACGGAAAGCATAGTCCAAATCAGGAAGAGTTTGATGAGGCTTATGAAGAGATATTCGAGTTTTTACAGGACTTGTAAATTAAATACCAGGAAGTCTCTGGCTCTGTTTACTTTGAATTTTGAAGAATCTTCAAATAGCTGAAAATCATAATCTTAAAGAACTTTGGACTTTTAACCTTAAACTGTAAAACTACTTACCTTCCGGAGTACACATATTCCAAAAACGCAACATGAAAAAATATCTTTTCACCTCGCTTTTATTCATGTCCACATTCCTTTTGGCAGAAGCACAAACGAGAATCATTGACATGCATATCCATTCCTACTCCGAGAGTGACTTTGGCGAAAGACAACCCGCTACAGATCATTATGGAAAAAAAGGTTCAACGAATGCTGAAGCACATCGCCTGGAGACTTTCAAAGTGTTTGAGCAGTTCAATATTGTAAAAGCAATGGTCAGCGGAAACCCTGAGAGTGTAAAAACCTGGGCGGAAAAGGACATATCCGGTATAGTGATTAAAGGGATACTGCAGTTTGCACCGGATACTTACGATATGGATACGGTACGTTTTGAGCAAATGATTAAGGATGGCGAAATTGAAATTTTCGGGGAATTAGGCCCTTACTATAGCGGCACCACGCTTAGCGACCCTGAATGGCAACCCTACCTGAGAATTTGCGAAAAGTACGACATTCCGGTAGCTGTCCATACTGGAGGTGGCGACCCGGGCGGTACCTACAGCTGGGCACCCAAAGCACGGCTTTCAATGGGTGATCCTTATCTCATTGAAGATGTACTGGTGAACTATCCCAAACTCAGAATTTACATCATGCATGCCGGAGGTGAAGACTGGCCGGAGCATGCCATCCGGCTGATGGCCTATTATCCACAGCTTTACACCGATCTGGGTGTGATGCTATGGGTAGAACCCAATACCCAGCGGTATATCACAGAATTCCTCCAAAACGTCAAGCAGGCAGGGTACCTGGATCGCGTCATGTTTGGCTCTGACCAGATGAAATGGCCTTATGCCATTGAAAAGTCAATAGACTTTCTGAACAGCCAGTACTTCCTCAGCGAAGAGGAAAAAGAAGGTATATTTTATGGGAATGCAGCGAGATTTTTGAAGTTGGAAGATTAATCGTATGGCTTCCTTTTAGAGTGCATAGCTGGCTACTTTGAGGAAGAGTGGAAGCATTGAAATCAATGTTTAACTATTGAATCTCTCGCAATTATAAGACTAATCCTTTTAAGTATGAAAAGTCTGCCTTTTTTGATTACTCTGGTGTTTTCTACTTCTGTTTTCGGACAGACTGAAAAAGACAAATATGCTGAAGATGTCAAGTCAATAGATGCCATCATCAATGCCTATTACGATGTAGTTTCAGGTTCCGCTGATGAGCCCTGGGAATTTGAGAGAGACAAATACATTCATTCAGAAAATGCTTTTATCACTCGTCTTGACGAAAATGGAGAAGCGGAAACGCATTCACTGGAAGCGGAATATATTCCACTGGGACTATCACCCAAAGAGGACTTTTATGAAAAAGAACTGAAAAGAAAAGTTAGCCGATATGGAAATGTCGCGCAGGTCTGGAGTGCATTTGAAATAAGAACTGATCCAAAAACTGAAACCCTAATCAGGGGACTGAATAGCATTCAGCTACACTACGAAAATGGTCGCTGGTGGATAGATAGCTGGACTTGTGAAATGAAATCAGAAAAAAACACGAATGTGACTGATTTTTTGAAAATAGAATAAATCCTTATGCCATATCAACTATAGCAAATACGGATTAACTGCATAAAAATGAATACATGACAACTTAGTTGGACTGGTTTACTCCTTGTTGAATTGGAAATATAGAGTTACCTGAATCCTGAGCATCAGACCATAAGCAGTTTTGATTCTGGTTGATGTAATTCCAATGAGATTCCGTTTGTACAGGCAGCGCCTGACAGCAATTTGAAGTCAGATAAAGATCATTTCCCATGAAAAAAATAACAGTATCTGATCAGCTAAATACGACACCTGAGAGAATCATGCAGATCGCTACGGGTTTCTGTTCCTCTAAAATACTGATGTCTGCCGTGAATTTTGGGCTGTTTACCCTACTGACTGAAAAGAAGTCTATGTCGGCCCGGCAGATCAAATTGCAGCTGAATTTCAAATGCACCGACCGTCAGCTGTATGATTACCTGGACGCCCTGCTGGGAATGGGTTTTCTGCAAAGGGAAGGTGTCCTGAGCTCCGCCATCTATTACAATAGCACCGAGACTGATAGGTTCCTGGATAAAAATAAGCCGCTCTATATGGGGACCTACATTGAACTGCTCAATGACCGCCTGAACGGGTTCTGGGACCACTTTGAAGAGGGCCTACTGACCGGCCAGTCTCCAGTTAATTTTCAAAACGAGCATTACTTTTTTGAGGAGATACAACAGGATCCTGTCAGGCTCAAGGGCTTTGTCAATGCCATGAACGGTATGCAGATGGGTAATTTTGAGGCCTTCGCCAGCAAGTTTGATTTCTCCGGCTACACCACCCTGACGGATGCTGGTGGCTGCGGAGGACTGCTCTGCCTGACGGTGGCCCGTCAGCATCCGCATATGCATTGTATCAGTTTTGACCTGCCGGCCCTGCAGCCTATCGCCCGGTTCAGTATTCAGGAGGCAGGGCTGGAAGAAAGGGTCAATGCGGTAAGCGGAGATTTCTTTGTGGACCCACTGCCGGAAGCAGAGGTAGTAGTCATGTGTAACATACTGCACAAATGGGATGAAAAGAAAAAACTAGAGCTCATGAAGGCTGCTTATGAAGCTTTACCGCCGGGTGGTGCCCTGGTAGCGATTGAAAATATCATTGACAGCGAAAGGAAAAACAATGTCTTTGGACTGATGGTGAGCCTCAATATCCTGTTTGAAGCCGAAAGCGGTTTTGACTATACCTTCTGGGATTTTCAGCAATGGGCTAACCATACCGGCTTTTCATCTGCGGAGATCATCCCGCTGGCCGGAGCCGATAGTGCCGTCATTGCCTACAAATGAACCATCAGTTTCAGAGGGTTTGTATCCTTTTCATCAGCAGCTCCTTGTAGGTTTTACTGACCGGAATCACTTTCCCCTTAATTTCCAGGTGTTTCTCCCCTAAAGCGTCTATGGTGGAGAGATTGACCAGGAAAGATCGGTGTACCCTGATGAAAATCGTGGAAGGGAGCTTATCTTCCAGCTGTTTGAGCGTACTTACGACCAGGTAAGACTTATTGATGGTCAGCACCTGGCAGTAGTTCCGCTGCGCTTCCAGGAAGAGGATGTCTTCAAACATCAGTTTTACCATCATCCCCCGGTGGCGCAAAAATATCCGGTCGTCCAGTACCTCAGCTATGGTCTGTTCGGGATTTACCTCGGTTACTTCATCCTTCATATTTTCTACCACCAGGGCAATGGTACGCTGCAGGTTAATCTTATTGAAAGGCTTACTGATGAAGGCATAGGGCTGCGTATCTTTAGCCCGTGCGAAAGTGGCATCGTCGGTATTAGCGGTTAGGAAGATGATGGGAATCGGCCGACGCTGCCGGATCGTCCGGGCTGTCTCAACCCCGTCAATAGCGCCTTTAAGTTGAATGTCCATCAGGATGATGTCAGGAATATTTTCCCTGGCATGCTGAATAGCCTCTTCTCCCCGGGTCTCAATGCCGCATACTTCATATCCCAGCTTGCTGAGCTGTAGTGACAGGTTGGAAGCAATGATCATATCATCTTCCACGATGAGGATACGTGTTTTTTCGCTCATGCTGCTTTGCTCATTTGAAATTCAAACTGAACAGTAGTGCCCTGCTGCATATCCAGGCGCATCTTTCCCTCAAGTTGACGGGTAAGCAACCTGACCAGTTCAGAACCAAAACCCTTGCTTTCATGACTTTCTTCCTGCCTGCGGCCCACTCCATTATCAGCCACCTCCAGGAGAAGCAGTTTATCCTTTTGCGTCAGCGAGATACTAATATGCCCTTTTCTTCCGTCAGGAAAGGCATATTTCAGGGCATTGGTCAGCAGTTCATTGACAATCAGGCCTACAGGTATTGCCATATCCACATCTACTTCAATGGCAGCCATATCACAGCGGAGCTGTACGCGTTCTTCGGCAGCGTACATGTGAATGACGTAACTTCCCAGGTTGAGGAAATAGTCCTTCATCTCTATGGTGGAGAGGTTTTCTCCCTGGTAGAGTTTCTCGTGAATGATACTCATGCTCTGCACCCGGTTCTGGTTTTCCACCATTACTTCATGTAATTGTCCGTCCTGCTCGTGGGCCTGTAGTGATAACAGACTGGATACTACTTCCAGGTTGTTCTTTACCCGGTGATGAATTTCCTTGAGCAGAAACTCCATCTCCTGGTTTTTTCTGGCCAGGATGAGATTGTGTTTCTTTTTTTGCTGATAGGTCTGGTATAAAAATAGCAGAAAACTCGCCAGTAAAACCAGTATGATGACCATCAAGAACTGAAATGTGGCCTGTTGTTTTAGTTGGTTTTGCTGTAGCTGTATGGTATTTTCTTTTTGAACTACCTCCAACTGGGTTTGTAATTCAGCTAAGCGCTGGTCGGCATCAGAGGTAAAAACCTGGTCCTCCAACAGATCATGCTGTTGCATGGCCCGGTAGGCTTTGTCATACTGCGCCTGCCCCTCATAGGCAGTAGCCAGGGCTTCATATACCTGGTTTAGAAAAAACTTATCGCCAAAATCCTCGGTGGCTACGCTGAGGCTCATTTGCAGGCTTTCTTCTGCTTCTTCGTATTTCGCTTCCTGGTTGTAAATCTTACCAAGCGATAGGAGGGACCGCATGATCATGAAGTTATTTTCCAGTAATCTGGCGTATTTGAGCGCCTCCTGGCCCGCTTTCTCTGCTTCAGGTAAAGTTTCCTGGGAAGCATAAAGATCCGCCAGCGAGATATATACGTCGCTCAGATTATTATAAAAGCCATATTGCTCTCCCATCCTAATTGATTTTTCATAGTAATCCAGCGCTTCCTGGTGCCGATTGAGCGCCAGGTAATTGTTGCCGACCAGGTAGAGCGTAAAATCATAATCCAGGTCCTGTATACCTCTTTTTTCATAAAGCGCGATGGATTCCAGGCTGTATTCCAGCGCCTGTTCAAATTTTCCCTGTTTCCAGAACAGACAACTCAGGTCACTGTAAGCCATGGCTTTTGCTCTGTCCAGTCCGATTTTTTCGCCCAGCTGTAGCGTTTGCATGGCATAAGAAGAGGCTTTATCCAGCATGCCCCGCCTTTCGTATACATAGCCCAGGTTGGTGTACAGTAGCCAGCGGTCAGCAGGTAAAACCTTATCTATGGCTTCATTCAATACTTCTTCGGCCAGGTCCAGCTTTTCCATGCGCAGCAGTACGGCTCCCTGAGAAATCTGAAATTTGCCTTCCCAGCGCTGGTTGTTCAGTTGCCGGGCGAGGCCCAAGCCCTCTTCAATATAATCCAGCGCAGTATTAAGATTACGGGTATGGTAATAGTAACCCAGATCGTTCAGCAGCTGAAGCTTCAGGCTATCCAGGGGCAGCTGAGATACAGCCAGCTCAAGTTCGCTGAGGTAGGTGGTATCAAAATCGTCAGTTTCCTCAAAAACCGCAAGGTAAGGAATAGCTCGGCTGAAATCCAACAGTTGCGAGTAAGCTGCCTGATTGAGAAGAAGAAAAAAGGTCAGCCAACACAACTTCATAAATTGCAATATTTAATGTACGTACATCTTAGTCAAAAAAAAGGATTTTTACACCTTAAACTTAAAATAAATCAGGATCTGCCCGATAAACCATTGGACCTTTTATTAGGATGAGGTTCAATGTCCCTATTTGTTTTCAAGATTCCTTTTGTTCTCTTGCTGTTGTATATACATATAAACACCCAATTATACTTATCAACACGCCAAACTTACTCATGGTACATCAATCAAAGCTGTTCAAAAATAAATAAAAATATACTCTATATTTTTATTGTGCGGTGATGTGGGGTATGTAGTAAAATGAAACACTACATTTACTTAGAAGTCACATGGCAGATAATGAAGGAAGTACGAGCATGGTTTATCATAAAATCATTAAGTGCATGGGTTTCATTCTGATTAATTATTAAGATAATGAGCAGAGAGAAATGCTTGTATTCAGGAGTAGTATAAGTCATTATCATACTAAAAACGAAGGAAAAAATAGACATGCATCATACCATCAGGGCCAGAAAAAGACAATGTTTTTTTCTCTGGAAAAATTATGTTAAAAGTAGACCAAAAGATAAGCAGAATCTGATTTTTGCAGGCAGTCAGCTTGTATTTAAAAGATACAGCGTCTGAGAAGTAGAGAAAATATTAGCGGCATACTTCCAGAATCTTTGAGATTCTTATGTTGCTTTTACAGAAGAGGTTGCCAAGTATGTTTAGCTAGAATTTCCCGGTGTATGGATTTACGGAATACCCACCCAAGAAGAGGTACGAAAATAGTACCTACTCATTCCCACTCTATTTGGCGAGATCGTAGAAGTGACTATGTAGAATAATAACGATAACTTTAGATGATTTAGAGTGCTGACATAGGGGGCAATAAAACTGGTTGACAAAAAATTATAGCGTTGCCTATGCTTAAGCTCGTAAATAACTAATTCATCAGATTTCATCGGTTACTTCATGTCGGAAATATCATAGTCTGTCGTATTTGTCATACCAGCCTGTCGTAAATGTTATCAGATTCGCCGGGATTGTGATAAAAGTGCAGCCCCACCTCTGCGTACTTTTGCAGTACAAAATAATTATTAACCCTAATAACATGATGAAAACTTTGAATCACAACATACTTACAGAAAAGCCCAAATTAAGTATGGGTTATGTATGGAATACCAAAAGAAGGTATCGCTAAGCAGCACTAAGCTAAGAATACATTTAGTTATCACTTTCTATCAAGTTTCAAATTATGAAAACTTATACGTGCAGGTATACCTGGCTGAGTGCCTATGCGCCAGAACCCAATCAGAAACATGTTTTAAAAGGCTATGTAGAAGGCAAAGGAACGTCATCCTATCATCATGGGCCTTTGCTGCTGACTCCAAAAATCATGGCACACTCGTAGAGGTGCCGGATACTTCAGAAAAGTAGAGGAAGAAGGTCATTGCTGATGACCTGCTTTCCTCTTTTTCAACATTAAATCATCAAGTACGATCACAACAACCCAACTGGATAATAATGCCGCCGACTCCCTTTTCAGAATACTGGATCAGGGCAAGAAAAAGTCTATCGCATCAGATAAGTTTTTTGATCAGCTGGCCCGTACAGGCATTTTGTCTGACGATCCACGGATTCAGGAGTTACTGAACAATATCAGGTTAAAAGAACAAGCGAAGCGAAATAGTCCATTCACTACTCAGACTGAGTTTAATGGAATACTTAAGCAAAATGCCATGATTAAAAAATCGCTTATAGAAAAGCTGGTCATTCCTGATTTTGCTTCCTTTTGTAAGCAGGTAGAGGAGCTGTTTTCCTTAATTCGTAAGAATGAAAAGGGGAAGTATACACTTTGTCTACTCTATGCTTAGGCCATGTTCACTTTTTGTCTACCTAAAAAACTTAATATTTTACTGCACTGATTGGTAAGTTTGTCTATTGATTTGTATAGGCAAACCATTTAATGAAGATGCCTGGGTTATCCTACAAACTTGCCGATCATAAAAAAGTATATGAAGCCAGTTACTCAGTATACAAAAAGTGGCCGCATTAATATTGCTTACCAGGTGTTTGGTTCAGGCCCGATAGATTTGGTTTACATTCCCGGATGGGTTTCCAATATTGACTGGATGTGGGCCTGTCCTGAACTCGTGAGTTTTTTAGAGGAATTAGGCAAAGTTGCCCGCGTCATTCTGTTTGATAAACGAGGCACCGGACTCTCCGATCGCATAGTAGAGCTATCCACTTTGGAAGAAAGAATGGATGACATTCGTGCGGTGATGGATGCAGTGGGTTCTGAAAAAGCTGTTTTGTTTGGCCACTCTGAAGGAGGTTGTGTTTCTGTGCTCTTTGCGGCTACCTATCCCAACCGTGTGATTTCTTTAATTTCCTTCGGAATATTTGCCAAGCGCAGATATACTCCCGATTATCCCTGGGCACCTACCGATAAAGAGCGTCAGCAGGTGTATGATATGATTGACAAAAGGTGGGGGAGTGGCGAAATGTATCTGGAATCGCTGGCCCCATCCAAAGCCCATGATAAAACCTTTCTGGACTGGCTGGCTAATTATTTTCGTTCAGGAGCCAGTCCGAGCGCAGCTATGGTACTCACCAAGATGAATACACAGGTGGATATTATTGATATTTTGGGCTCTATCCGAGTGCCTACCCTTATGATGCAAAGAACGCATGATATTGACGTAAAAATTGAAGAAGGTAGGTTTATAGCAGAGCGTATCCCGGGTGCAAAATTTGTGGAATTTGATGGCAGTGACCATCTGTTCTGGGTAGGCAATACTGAAGAGGTTCTGGAAGAGATGAAGACTTTCATTATAAACGTCCAACCCAGAAAAGTGTATGAAGAAAGGCTTTTCACCATCGTGGCAGCTCGTATTATTCCCACAGATATAAACGGTACTGATCCTCAGAAGCTAATTGAACAATATGTTGACCAGTACAGGGGAAAAATGGTGCAGTACGATCAGCATAAATTTATTGCCAACTTTGACGGGCCCAGCAAAGCAGTGCATTCTTGCATAGATTTGATGGAAGCGCTAAAAAGTATGAACATACAACTCGCTGTGGGCATTCATATCAGAGAGGGATTGGTAGGCGAATCTTACTTTATCAGCAACGATACCGAAAACTTTATTGCCTCTATCCTTAATCAGGCCAATCCTAATCAAATTTTGATCACCCAGGCCGTAAAGTTCCTGCTCTCAGGAGCAGGATTGAACTTTGCTTCTTATAAGACCATATTTGAACCTACCAGCGGTGAGCCACTTTCCCTTTTTATGGTCACGGATCATTTAAAATCCAATAGTACGCTCCCCCCTGAATTGCCTCACAAGCAGATGCTGCAAGGCCATTCTTTTCTGGAGAATGTACTGCAAAGTATAGATGCTCATTTGAGCAATGAGGCTTTTGGCGTAGAAATGCTCTGCAACGAGATGAGCTTAAGCGAACGTCAGTTGCAGCGCAAACTCAAGGCCATTACCAACAAATCACCCAACCAGCTGATCTCCTCGGTTCGTCTGCACCGGGCTAAGGAACTGCTGCTTACTCAGGAAGATAATATTGCTGAAGTAGCTTTTCAGACAGGTTTTGCTAATCCTTCTTACTTTTCCAAGTGCTTCAAAAAAGAGTTTGGTACAAGTCCGTCAGACTTATTCCATTAGCCTCTATATTTGTCGGGAAAATCATAGCCTGTCAGATTTGTTATACAGCTTAGTCGGAAATGTGCTCAGATTCGTCGGATTTGTATTAGCCGCTCGGTTCACTTTCCCTTTAACTTTGCCATCAGATCATTAAAAAACAAGACCTCAAAGGATTCATCATGAAGCAATAGAATAAAAAAGAGCGATGCGCTTGAATCCATTTAGAAACAACATTAACCCAAATTTAGCTATGCCTCTCTTTATAAATGAAAACGCAACTTATGAAAATTAACTCAGTAATTTTATTGGTTGGAGTCTTTGCCTTTCTGAATAAAATGGCCCTGATGGTATATGAAGTCTCAAACATGAACTTTGAGTTTGATCTGCTCGGGCCCGATGATGCTTCCTGGGTTGTGGAGTATAATACATCCACACATGCAGCATGGAAAAAGGAAATTGAAGCTTTGGAAGGCTTACGAACGAAGCAGGAAGAGTATTTATTCCTGTAAGATGCATATCTTTAGAGTAAGAAAGCCTGATCATAAGCCACTGTGCCTTACCGTAATCCTGAGAGATCCATGAAAGTTGTAGATTTATCTAAGCCCATAAA
Organism: Catalinimonas locisalis; assembly: GCF_038039535.1. Lineage (NCBI taxonomy): Bacteria > Pseudomonadati > Bacteroidota > Cytophagia > Cytophagales > Catalimonadaceae > Catalinimonas > Catalinimonas locisalis. The sequence goes on from NZ_JBBPHP010000056.1 coordinate 31,252, forward strand.
GTACAACAAATCTGACCCCTGGTTTATGAAGGTGAAAATCAAACACAAACCCCACCGAAGGGGTGGCGGTTTTTCCACTAAAGATAGTTGGAGCCTCGGCGGCATCTACCTGGGTAGTAGCCCTCTTGGATTAACCTCAAGAGTTTTCATCATTACATTTGATAAGGAAAATATTAATGGAAATGAAAAATAGGTCACAAAATAAATCAGCTATTGTCATTGGGGCAAGTATGGCTGGGTTGGTGGCTGCACGCGTGTTATCCGACCACTTCAAGAAAGTCTATCTGATAGAGCGTGACCCCATACGTGACCAGGCTGAGTCACGGAAGGGACAGCCCCAAACGCGCCACATTCACATACTGCTGGCCAGCGGACTGGACACTCTGCAAAATTATTTTCCTGACTTATTAGATAGTCTCAGCGAAGGCGGAGCTATCGTTTGTGATCCTGCTCAAAACATGGTTTGGAATTGTTACGGAGACTATCGGACACAGTTCAAGATTGGCAAACAAACAGTATTTGCCAGCCGTCCTTTTCTGGAATGGAACATTCGTCAGCGGGTTCTGAAGCTGAAGAATGTGGAAATGATGAGCGCTTATTCAGTTGAGCAACTCCTTACCGATCCGGCCCGGCGGGAGGTAAACGGTGTACAAATTATGCAACTAAGGGATAAAAAAACATCTATACTGATGGGCGATCTGATTGTAGATGCCTCGGGCCGAGGTTCACGTGCAGAAAAATGGCTTGAACAGACAGGATATGATGCGCCCAGTGCCTCAAAAGTAAGTTGTAAGACCGGCTATACTTCTCGTATTTATCAACGTACAGCGGAAAGTACAGGTGCTTTGAAATGGGTGGCTATCACTCCTGAAGCGCCGCAGGAGCAAAGAGGAGGAGGTGCATTTCCCGTGGAAGGTGATCGCTGGATTGTGTCTCTCTTTGGTTGGTATGATGACCACGCTCCCCGGGATGAAGCCGGTTTTGAGGCTTTTGCCAAAAGCCTGCCCGCTCCTGACCTTTACAATATTGTTAGCCAGAATGAACCGATTTCGGACTTTTTCACACATAAGTTTCCCTTTAGCCTACGCCGCCATTATGAAAAGCTTGAGCATTTTCCGCAAGGCTTTCTAGTACTGGGTGATGCTGTCTGTAGCTTTAATCCTATCTACGGACAGGGCATGACCTCATCTATCTTACAGGCCGCTGCCCTGGATAAACTCCTGAGAGAGCAAAAAGGAAAACTGAAGGATATTGCCAAGCCCTACTTCAGGCGCGTCGCTAAGGTAATAGACATACCCTGGCAGATAGCAGTGGGAGAAGATTTCCGCTATCCGCAAACGACCGGAAAGAAGCCCATGGCTACTAATTTTATCAATGCTTACCTGACACATGTGCACCGCGCCACCCATACCGATCCGGTGGTAAGCAAAGCGTTAATTGAGGTACTCAATATGCTAAAACCTCCTACATATCTGTTCAGGACACAAATCGTTGGAAGAGTGCTACGCTGTATGCTCAAAAGACCTGCACCCAGACCGGTAGCGGATCATCAGTTGGCAAAAACATAAGGCTTTTCTTCCGTGCCTCAGTTTTTACTCAAAGCTTTGGCGATATAAATAAGGTAAAAAAAGAGCTTGTCGGATAGTTTACGGCAAACTTACAGACTCCTCATGTCGGAATTGTTACAGCCTGTCGGATTTGTAGCACTAGTTTGTCGGAAATGTTATCAGATTCGCCGGATTTGTGTTAAACGCGAGGCACTGTTCTTAGCTAATTTTGTGTCAGTCGGACAACAAATAATAGTCCCACACAAATGGAGTGAAAGCCAAAACTGATCTCACTTCAGCTTAAAAAAAATTAAAGTGTCATGAAAAAGCTCTTATTCTTAAGCATAGTATCCAGTGTGTTATTTACTATCCAAACTGACGCCCAGCGTGGAGACCTTTAGGTTTGTTACATATGAATATTCTTAGAAGAATCAGTTGTTGTTGAGTTGTGGAAATGTGGGTAACTTGAT
>NZ_JBBPHP010000057.1:0-30930 GCF_038039535.1 Catalinimonas locisalis
CTGCTCCTCTTTTCCCTCATAACATTTTAGCTCATCCTTTCAATCCAATCCTGCTTCACCAAAATTTAGGAAGAGCCAATATGCTCCGGTACAAGTCAACATCAACAGCTTTAGGGGGTCAGCATCTGCCGGAATGGCATGCGTTTCAAGCTCAAAAAGAGCATTGAGTGTCTAAATTCTCTATCGGATCTGAGGGGTCAACATGCTCCGGTTTATCCACTTTCCATATCATCCGCTGTATCACTACCTTCTACGCCATTTAAATGAGCAATGACGGAATTTTCCATCTTTTCAACCCCTGAACAGTAGTAAGTACTATGACATAATAATTTTGCCATTAGAAATTAACTTATTGTCCTTGTGTTCCACGAGGACACAACGTAACGGGCGTTTTAAAACGCCATTCTCCCACATCCTCGCCGGGACGCCGGTCGTCACAGACAAGGATGATTAACTTTAAATTCAAAGTTTAAATTATATCTGTCGGACTACTTACTTAGTACGCATGGCATATCATTAGTTTAGATTCACACTTACTTATATGACATTTTATTAGAGAGATAGTTTATAAAAAATAAACTTATTAATCATGGTCCTGTGTAGCAAAACACCTAATCTAATTCATCATAATGATGTCATGGATTAAATCTCTTACTTTTTTAGCTTCTGGTACAGGGAAAAGCATCCATACATGGAACATTTCTTCAAACTCATAATAATGTAAATTAACTTTTGCTTCTTTGGACAGCTCTCTAAGTTTTCTTGCATCAGCTACCAATATTTCATCCCCACCGATAAATAAATAAATATCTGCTAACCCATTTAGATCGCCGTAAATTGGAGAAATCATATAGTTTTTTCGGTCTTCACCTCTTGCATATAACTTACCGGATTCAATCAGTGACCTTTTTGACAGAAACTTATCTCTCTTCTCAAAAAAGTTGATCTCAGGATTTTTCATAGTAACATCGAGCCAAGGAGATAATAAGATCATGCTTTTGGGCTGAGAACGTTTCACCTGCTTCAGGTGTTGAGCAAGCGCTAGTGTCAGCCCCCCTCCGGCAGAATCTCCCATCAAAATGATTTTTGATGCATCCACTTCCTTTGACAATGCTTGATAAGCGGCTAATACCCAATGAAAGGTTTCCTTGTAGCCACTATTTGGTGCAATTGGATAATCCATGATCGTAAGTGTTGTGCCAGATTCTACCGCTATTTTATTGATAAAACTCCAATGTGGATAGGTAATCCCCATTTTATAAGCTCCTCCATGTAAATAAAAGAGCATCTGATCATTCTTCACTGCAGTAGGAATAATGGTAAATATATTATGACCTTCTATCTGGCAGGTTTTCACCTGGTTATTTTTGTAGATTTTCTTGGGGGGGAAAGAAAAGACAACATGGCGAGATAGGTTGATATTGAGTTCAGGGCTGGCATTAGCCTTTTTCCTAAAAAAAGATCCGAAAAATAACTTAATCAACCGACTCTGTATGCTTGCCATAATTACTTTTATAAGATATGCTGCATCTTAACACAGACGGTTTGGTCGCTAGGATAACACCACATTTAGATGTGAAAAAACTTTTGCAGATTAGCCCCTTTGAGCAACCTGAAGTGAATATACAATAAAATAGCTGCTACTGGTAATACACTAAAAAATGCTATGGCACTCCAGCCAAAACGGAAGTGGTTAGTCAAATAAAGGGAAATGATGTTTTCTACAGCCATTGTCAGTATTCCCATAGCAAGAAAAATATAAGCGACTACATTAAAACCCTTCTCTTTAGTTTGTCTGAGCGTGATGATGAATGCCAGCAAAACTACTAAAACTGCTAAAAGTAAAGGCAGACCTAAAGAAAAGGCCCATGACAGCTGATGATCCAGTACATCCAGTACAAGTATACAGGCTGCAGTGGTGAAAAATATGCTGAGGATTTTAATGAATGGGCGGTGCTTCAAAAAAGAAAATATAGAAAAAAGAATAAAAATAGTGATAGCTCCGGTAACCACATACCAGGACCAGCTAAGCATACCATTAATAATAATATTTAAAACTACAGTTGATAACACACCTGCACCAAGAATGATAGAAAATACTTCCCATATTAGTTTTCTTCTTTGATAGAGATCCAGTTTGTTAATTTCAGTCTGTAGCTCCTGCCTTTCCGGTCTCTTTTGAAAACGAATGGAGCCGTTTTCTCGAGCTTCTTTCATGACAGTATACCCGCACAGAGGGCAATAATTCATATTTTGCTCCAAGCTAACACCACAGTTTTTGCAATGGATCATTATTCCATACTAAATGGTTTAACAATTTGAGAGGATACCCCCTGATCAGCTAAAAATCCAAAAAATCTATTTTCCAACTCCATAGAAGTGGAGATATTCCCAAAACTTAATACTAACTTATCATCAAAGCCAATGATACCACAACTCACTTTTAGTGTTTTGGGAGGAGGAGGAGCTGTGAATATCAGGTAATCAATATAAGGATTAACTTCCGCAGAAAAATCAACCTTTCCTAAATTGGTAATGACTCCACTGTAGAGAGCAGGACCCAGAGAATTATGCTTCAGATTTAAAAACATGTTCTTTAAAAAAAGAGGAAGACTTCTAACTTCCAGTCTTTTCTCTCCTCCAACATTCCGCGAGATCACTTGATTCACTTGTTTTTTATCTGCTTTCAGCTGGATGAAATGGTGCACCTTTTTTAGGATTTCATCAAAGGTATATTGGCCCATTCTCAGATCAATCTCAGGTCTTACAAATAAAGAGAAATTCCGCATTGTCTTTGAAGGATAAATAGCGCGTAGATTAATGGGTACATTAATTCTTAAGATTTTATGGGATTTTCTTTTCTCCGTCTCATCTAGCTTCTCAAAAATTTGCTGCAGTACCATCAGGTATACCGATACCAAGTAAACGGTGATACTGTAACTTTTTTCTTTGACCGCTTTTAATACTTCTTTTAGTGGCAAAATAGTAATCTGAGTCTCAAATCGAGGTTTCTTTTTTAAAGAGTAGGGCAGATGAAAAGCCGGGGGTATTTTAGAAACAAGCGGTGAATCTTTGCGGAAATAACGCTGGTAAGCATCTTCAAATTCCTCTTCTTTCACTGCCTCTTTAGGCCTGGCGTATTCAACTTCATCAGAAATGTGCGTTCCACATTTCTCGAAGTAGGTCATCAAAATGGATTTCAGAAACATCAGACCTCCTGAACCATCGGTAAGTATGTGAGAGAATTCCACGCTGATTGTATTATTCCTGACCAGTATTCTGTTTAATAAGTCAGAGGATTGAAAGCTTCTGCAAAACCCCTGATCATCCACCTCTACAGAAAAAGGAAGGTGTATCGTCTCTAAGTAATACCAAAAAAGACCTTTTTTGAGTCTGACTTTGTAGTATGGAAAACGGTCTTCAAGTGCATTTAAAGCCTCAAACAGTGGTTTAATCCTTACTCTCTCCTTTAATACAGCAGCCATTCTAAAGACTGCTGTATATTCTTCATTGAGGGTAGCAGGGAATATTTTGGCTGCATTATCCAGGGGAAACCAAAAATCTTCTACCTGATTGCTTATAAAATCTTTCTCTTCTTGCACTAATGAAAAAAATTATCTGCACAAATTATAGGGTATCAAAGTCAGGATGGCTTCAACTCAACTAAAAATAATACCTCTCCTGTTTTAATCAACCAGCGTTTTACTGCCTTTGTTGTGGGTGATGATCATTTGGGCAGGAATATCTGTTTCATCATCTTTTATTGTTCTATCTGTTAAAGATGTATAAATCACAAGTAGCCTAATTCCTCGGGACACTGCCCTGGAAACTCAAGTCCATGGTTCTACTCTGAGGGTTAATAGTATTTATTATGAAGTGTATTATTCTAATTTAACACAATTACAATGAAGAAGTTTTTTTTACTTTATTATTTTCAACAGCGACTTACTTTTCAATACTTTGTGCCGGATTTGCAACAAGACGTGAGTTTTGAAGTCACCAATCTGGACATACGCCCGGAATTTGAAGTGTTGAAAAGCTACTTTGCTAAAACTACCCGCTCCAGGCAAGTTAAAGTACATATACTCTTGCATATCAAAGGACAGGATATCTTTAGTAAACAGGCAGTATCTGATACTATTGACAAGATCAACCAGGAAATGATAGAGAGTGTCCGATTCAGATTTATCAATAAAGAAATAGTCAGGCTAAAACCTTTATCTAACGATAGTGGAAAGATGCTAAATCTCCAACAACTTATCAGAAGGGCAATTTATGGTATAACTCTGAGCAACAGTTATTGGATGAATTGCTACAGCTACAAAAAGTAAAGCATTTCCTACAGCTTCAGTATCTTTCAAAAAGACATGATTCCAGCATACTCAAGCTCCGTTTTGTACTTGATCCCTTTTCTTTTATTTTCCTGCTCACTGGAAGGGAACAATATCATGTAGTTTGGGAAACTTTGGATACTGAAGAAGCTACTTATCTGTGGCATATTGATAAAAACATAGATTCTCTCAAGCAGAAATTGACAGCCTGCTCAATCTTATCCGTAATCATGGAAGACAGGCTTATTTGGACAAAGAATCTTCCAATTTCAGCCGTATCCAGCATGACTATGCTGATACAAGAACTGGGTTTATGAAGTGGAAAGGTATATTGGAAGAGAGACTGGTGTAAAAACTTAATCAGAGTTTTTGATCCTCCCATAGTTTAGTTTTTAAATAAATCTTTGAACAAAAGAAGCAGGTCTTCCTTGACAAGTTGATAGTCAGGAAAATCTTGTCCTGGTATTTGATGAGCCAAGCTATTGTTCCAGGCTGCTTGCAATCGCCTATCATTATCTTCATTGATCATCTGGTCATTACCAGTAAATTCCAACCCTTTGAATTTCATTTTCTGATAAAATGCTTCTACTATTTCTGTCCAGTTAAGATTGGCTACATTTTGTGATAGATACCAAATGTCATAAAAGTCTCGTGGGGCGGTATAAGAGCGTTGGATGAGTGAGCGTAGTTTCTCTGCTAATACTTCCTGAAGCGAATAGCAAGGAATAGATTGTGCAATTTCCGAGAGGCTATCGCTGTACTCATGATAAACTGATTTTTCTACATGAGAAAAGATCATTTCCTCATAGAGTATAATCTCTATCTTAATGGAAGTATGCCAACGTTGTGGAGGAGGTAGAGTTTGATTCCTGGGATGATCAGCACCCCAGAATTTAATGATGGCTGAAAAACCAGTAGGTTTGGCTTTGAACCTAAGTTGTTTCAGCTCATGCACGTAGAGGGGTATTTCTGCTCTCTTTGTATCCAGGTTGATTATCTTGTTAAGAAGCTTTGTAACCAGTCCGAAACTTTCATCAATAGTTGTGAAATCCAGATCTTCTGAGAAGCGACCATCGTGGAACGATAGTCTTCAAAATAACATTTCCGAAGACTGGTGCCTCCTTTAAAGATTAGGTTTTTCCTGCATTCAGGAATAGAGAATATGGCATCTATGAAGTGACTCAATACCCAGTCTTTATCAATGGTTGTTCTGGCAACCCCTTTCTGTTGGGCTATTCTCTCTATCTCCTTTTTTAGTATCACTAATATTGTTTATTTGTTATTTCCAGCAATGCTTCTTTTGAAATATTTAGTCTGAGCCTCCATGCTGCGTTGAAGGCTCCGGTATCCGGGCCTTGTGGATCAAAGGGATTATAAGCTTCTTTTACCTGACTTTTGGCAAAGTGGATGAAAGTCTTCATACCTTTCTTTTCCAGTATCTCAGCCAGGTAACCCATACGTTTGGTAGCGGCTCGGTTGTTCACTGCTTTGCAGTAAGCTATCATTTTTTCAGCGGATAGCTTAGCATGGGCAAAAGCCCTGATCAACTCGGCATAGCCACCGGAATATTGAGGAAGGTCGAAGCAATCCACTATGGTTTTTTCCACATCAGTCATTGCAAAGCGATAATTACCATAGCCTTCTTTGGTGATACCAGTTCTTTTACCAGGAGTTATTTTAATAAACTTATAGGTGACTCCAAAGATTACTTTCTCAGATTTTACTTTTGTAGTCTGAACAGCTTTGTTGCAACGTTGATTTGGCTCTAGATGCGGTTTTCACTCTAGAATAGTCAAGAAAATGGCTGTTTATAGCTTTTACTCTCCACTAAAAGGAGGAAACACTTCGTTTCCAGTGTTTTAACCGTTGCAACAAAGCCAGTCTGAACAAAGACTGTATTGGGAAACTGTTCTGTTAAGCCATGTAAATTTAGAGCGGACCAGTAGGCAATGGCACCGTCCGGCACCAGAAAAGTCCCGATTGCTTTTTCATCTCTAAAATTAGGTTTGCAGTATTTTCCTCTTTCTATTCTGGATAAAACTTGTTTGTGTACAAGGTTTTCTACCAACTCATTGATATCATCAAACTCCTCTGAGGCAAGGTCCTTTAACTCTTGAAGGGTGAATATGTCCATTTCATACTCGTCCAGCATCAGCATCAGAATAATTTGAGCTTGGGTTAGATTTTCTGAAATGTAAGTGCTTCTTGCCATTATATTTCATTTATGTATAAACCCTAATATGTGGGGTTTATCTCATATCAAAACATAATGTTAATATACAATTTGTTAAATCCCAAGTTGCAAGTAGAATAATTACGCTTTACATAATGAGGATATGGGAATCTAAATGGATAACTGCAAGTATGATTGTAAAAAGGTAAGGCTGCTCTTCAAAGATTTTATTAATATTGATCTACATGTATTTCTCATTCAACACTTCTGCCATCCAGTTTTAAATCTATAGGGTTCTTTCAGTTCATATCCTTAAGCTTCCATCCGATAATGGAAAGAAATAAACTTATTTCTAGGTTCACCACATTCTAATCAGTTTACCAAAGTGTATAAATTTACCCTGTTTTTAATAGATACTAAAACGTACCATTGAAGCATATTTGATAGGATTAATAAGGTGAAATGGGGCACCGAATAGGTCACCGAATGATTTGTGTTAGTTTGGTTTTATTTGGTAACCTGAAAAAGAAAAAAGCCCTCAAAATCATAGGATTTGAAGGGCTTTGATGCGAAATGTCTCAATTTCCAGTGGAGCCGGAGGGATTCGAACCCTCGTCCAGTGAAGGCAACTATCGTGGATTCTACATGCTTAGCCTTTTTTGGATTGTCGGGTAGTGAATGGTAAGAGGCAACCGAACACTACCTTAACTGCGATTAAATTTCGCATGGGCATCACAGTCCTGCCCACACTAGTTCTTCATCTCGACACCCTGGACCCGGCGCTTAAAGAACAGAAGCACCGCAGGATGTGGCCCGGGAGCGTTGTCGCTCAACCGCGAAGCCCAAATTTTAACCTAGAGGGTTAAAATTAGGCAGCCATGGCGTAATTAGATTCGCCAATTATAGTGTTAGAGCTATTGATCAAGGCACTCACTCCATGTGCCTGCATGCTTACACACGTAACCACACATCCTGTCAAAACCGGTCGGCCCCGTGTATGCAATACTATAGACAAGTAAATTGCCCCCAAAGTTCATAAATTATTCACAATAAATCTAAAAAATAAAGGCGAATTGAAGGTAATTTATTAAAATGTCTGCCGGGCATTTTTCAAAAATTAACAGCCATACTTTCAGCGCTAAACCTAGTATCTCTAAACGCTAATCATTAATTTTGCCCCGTTTTGCTTTTTTACGGTCAAAACATACCTATTACAAAATTCTAATAAACTATGGAGCAACTATCCGACAGAATTAAGGCTATGGAAGAGTCGGCCACCATTGCCATGGCTCAAAAAGCACGTGAACTAAAATCAAAAGGGGCGGACGTCATTAGCCTGAGCCTGGGAGAGCCAGACTTTAAAACACCAGCACACATTTGCGAGGCGGCTAAAGCAGCGATTGATGAGGGTAAATATTTTACCTACTCTCCGGTGCCCGGTTATCTGGACCTGCGTCAGGCTATTGCCGATAAGCTGAAAAATGAAAACCAACTCACCTATACTCCCGAGCAGATAGTTGTTTCTACCGGTGCCAAGCAGTCTATTGCCAATACCTTTATGTGCCTGCTCAACCCCGGCGATGAGGTAATTGTCTATGCTCCTTACTGGGTAAGCTATGCCGAGATCATCAAACTGGCCGAAGGTGTACCGGTGTTTATCAATGGTACTATTGAGAATAACTTTAAAGCCACTGCCGAGCAGCTCAAAGCAGCTATTACGCCTAAAACCAAAGCGGTAATTTTCTCTTCTCCCTGCAACCCTACCGGCGCAGTTTTCAGCCGTGAGGAACTGGAAGCTATGGCCAAAGCTCTGGCTGACCGCCCTGATATCATAGTAGTAGCGGATGAAATTTACGAGCATATCAACTTCAGTGGTGAGCATGTAAGCATCGCTTCTATGCCCGGCATGATGGAGCGTACGGTTACTGTTAATGGTTTTTCCAAAGGTTTTGCCATGACCGGTTGGCGTCTGGGCTATATCGCCGCTCCGCTGCCGATCGCCAAAGCCTGCGGCAAAATTCAGGGGCAGTTTACTTCTGGTACCAATGGTATTGCACAACGTGCTGCCATCGCTGCTCTCAAAGGAGATATGACCGCTACCCAGGATATGGCCAAGGCTTATCTGCGCCGCAGAGATCTGGTGCTGGAAAAACTCAGGGAGGTTCCGGGCATCAAAACATATGTGCCTAATGGCGCTTTCTATATTTTCCCCGATGTAAGTGAGTACTTTGGCAAATCAGATGGAGAAACTAACATCAACGATGCCAGCGATTTCTGTATGTATATCCTGAATACTGCCCATGTCTCTCTGGTAACCGGAGATGCTTTTGGCGCACCTGAGTGTGTACGCTTGTCTTACGCTGCTTCTGATGAAGATCTGGTAGAAGCTATTCAGCGCATTAAAGACGCTTTAAGTAAATTGAAGTAATCAAGAAAAGAGAGTTCCTTCCATTGAAGGAGCTCTTTTCTGCTTATGAGAAAGTCTTTGGATGAGATTTTTGACGCTTTCCGCCAGCTTAAAGTGCTGATTGTAGGAGATGTGATGCTGGATGCCTATATCTGGGGAAAAGTGGATCGTATCTCACCTGAGGCTCCCGTGCCTATCGTACATGTCCGCAAGCGGGAAAAAAGATTGGGAGGCGCTGCTAATGTAGCCCTTAATGTACAAGCTATGGGCGCCGTGCCGCTACTTTGTGCTGTAATTGGCGATGACCATGCCGGAGACGATTTTATTGACCTTCTGCGCAAACAGGACATTACTGCCCAGGGCATAATTAAAAGTAAAAATCGCCTCACTACGGTAAAGGAAAGGGTAATTGCCGGTTCTCAGCAAATGCTAAGAGTGGATTCTGAAGACGATGAGTTGCTGAATGAAGAAGACCGGCTGGCACTGCTGAAAAGCATGGAGACATTGATTGCAGAAGCGGATGTGGTGATTTTTCAGGATTATGACAAAGGTGTGCTGAGCAAAGAACTGATACAGGAGATAATAGCTCTGGCTCAGAAACACAAGGTTCCTACCGCTGTAGACCCTAAGCGACGCAATTTCCTGCATTATCACAAAGCTACATTATTTAAACCCAACCTTAAGGAACTCAAAGAAGGCTTGCAGGCCGAGAATCTGGCCATACTTAAAGAGAAACACGAAACCTCACTGACCTTTGAGCAAGCTGTAATTCAGGCTTCTGATCGGCTTAAGGAACTGCTGGAAGTAGAGTGTACCTTTATTACTATGTCTGAAAAAGGAGTTTTTATCGATGCTACCTACGGAGAGAAGGAAGAAAAACATCTTATTCCCGCTCATATCCGTCAGATTGCCGATGTCTCCGGAGCAGGAGATACTGTCATTAGTATCGCCGCACTTTGTCTGGCGTTGAACCTTCCTCCTAAACTACTAGCCGGACTTGCCAACCTGGGCGGAGGCATCGTGTGTGAGTATACCGGTGTAGTCTCTATCCAACGGGACCGACTGCTGCAGGAAGCCCGAAAAGTACTTGATTCAAATACTTCGTCCTCATGAAGTTGAATAAAGATATCATCATAAAAAGGTTCAATAACCTTCTTTATGACAGTCGGCCTACTGTATTGCGCCTTGCCAGCATTATCAACCTGATCAGCTCTATTCTAGGATTGGCAGTATTGCTTTACAATTTCGGCTTCAGTCTTACCACAAATCAGATAGCCAATGTGTACCTGAGCATCCATATCATTTTATGGATTTTTCTAATTTCCTTTTTGCTGAGATGGCTTTATGCCTTTCGGCGTATCGACTTTATTAAGAATACACCCCTGGAATCGTCTATCATGGGGCTATTGATCATCAGGCAGATAGTACGTTTGTTCAGTGGCTCGGAAAATGATGTGTATCAATGGCTGGAAATTATCAGAAGCATTGATTTTTATCATTACTTTACCACTGCTCTGCTTCTCCTCTTACTTATTCTGGAGTTTTCCAAAGCAAGTGTAAACCTCAGTAATATCAAGATTCGGCCCAACGCAGCTTTCGTACTCAGTTTTTTGCTGCTTATCCTTACCGGAACAGGTTTGCTTATGCTTCCGGCTATGACTACTCAGCCCGGTGGTATGAACTTTATTGACGCACTTTTTACCTCAGTAAGTGCCAGTTGTGTAACGGGACTAATCGTAGTAGATACGGCTACTTTTTTTACTACGCGCGGACAAGTGGTAATTCTGATATTGATACAGATGGGGGGCTTGGGCATCTTATCTTTTGCTACCTTTTTTGCTTCCTTTCTGAGCGGTGGCTTAGGATTTCGCCAGAAAATGCTGATCCCGGATTACTTAGATACAGAAGCCATTTCATCCTCCGGCAGATTATTACGCGAAATTATTTTCATCACTTTCTTTATAGAACTGGGCACATGCATACTGCTCTTTTTCACCTGGAGTATTCCTTTTGACAGCTTGAGCGAGAAGATTTTTTTCTCTGTCTTTCATGCTATTTCTGCTTTCTGTAATGCTGGTTTCAGCATTTTTACCAATGGCTTATACGAAGAGGTAGTCCGCAATAACTACATTCTGCATATGGTCATAGCTGTTTCCCTTATTCTGGGCTCTATCGGATTTACGCCTATCAAAGATATTTTCTCTCCAAGCCGCCTGCGTGACCGACTGGAACACCCCTGGAGGGATTGGCACCTGAGCACCAAAATTGCGGTCAACGTAGCCATTGTCTTACTAGTTTCAGGCACTGCGCTATTCTACTGGATAGAAGAAGACAATGTATTGACAGATATGAACCTTACTGAGGCTTTAATGACCAGTTTTTTTCAGTCGGCAACCACCCGGACAGCGGGCTTCAATACAGTGGATTTTTCTCAGTTATCTGACCCTTCGCTGGTACTTTGTATGCTGCTTATGTTTATCGGAGGTTCATCTGCTTCAACTTCCGGAGGTATAAAGACTTCTACTTTTTACCTGATATTAGTATCCGTAATGGCCATCAGCCGGGGACAATCCCGTATTCATATCAGTAATCGCTATGTACCTGCTGACATTTTGTATAAAGCATTATCTATCTTTTTTTATGGGATTGCGATCAATGCTATCATGATCTTCCTGTTAAGCATGACAGAAGAAGGCATGAATATGATGGACCTGCTCTTTGAGCAGGTTTCCGCCTTTGGTACTGTAGGGCTGAGTACGGGTATCACTGCCAATCTGTCTACCGCTGGTAAGTCGCTGATTATTGTGTCTATGTTTTTGGGAAGGATAGGCATACTTACTTTTGCTGTAGCCCTCAGCACCCGGGTATCTACCGAAAACTTCAAATATCCTGCTGCTAACTTAATGGTAGGGTAGACTTTTACCAAAGTACTGTCCTGAATTTTATCAACTTCACCAGAATCTCTATTAAAACTTAATATTAAGTTAAATAATTTAAAAATAAGTTGACTAACTTAATATTAAGTTGTATACTTGTTTTAGCTGATCAATAAACTCAATAAGCGATGACTGAACTGACTAAGGCAGAGGAGAAAATCATGAAAATTCTCTGGGATATTGGAGAAGGTTTTATCAAAGATATACAGGCACAATATCCCGACCCTAAGCCTCCTTATAACTCAATTTCTACCATTGTAAGGGTGCTGGTGCAGAAGGAAATCGTAGGTTACCATGTATACGGCAATTCTCATCAGTATTATCCTCTGATTTCTAAGGAGGAGTACCGCAAAGGGCAGTTGTCCCGTTTGGTTTCAGACTATTATAATAACTCACTGAAGCAGGTTGTCAACTTTTTTTCGGAAAGTAAAAAGCTGGATGAAAAAGAACTGGATGAAGTAATGAAGATGCTGGAAAAGCTAAAATCAGAAAAAAATGAGTAGCCTTTTTATATACCTGTTAGAAGTCAGCGGAGTACTGTTGCTACTTTATACCTTATACTGGCTACTGCTCAGAAAGGAGACTTTCTTTGGCTTCAATCGTTTTTTTCTTTTGACCTCTCTAGCTTTCTCTTTTTTATTTCCACTATTGAGTTTTGATCTGCTACCTACATCAGCTACTGTAGTGGACCAACCTATCAGTAAGCTGCGGGATATGCGAATAGCTTACCACGATGTTTTTGACAGTTGGACCCATGAAAGCCTGAGCCACACTTTTGCTCAGGAAAAAACCGGTGTTTACTCAACTGGCACAGAAAACAGTGAGCAGGCATTGCTCCTGAACATAGCTTTGATCATGTATGGCCTTGGCCTTACTGCGGTTATGCTGAGGTTGTTATGGTCATACTGCTGGATTTTGAAACTTAAAAATTCCAGTCAGAAAGTGATCATCAACGGATTGAGAGTGGTCAAAGTATCTCATCAGATGGCACCATTTTCTTTTCTCAATTCAGTTTTTGTCCATCAGGCTATGCTGGATAGTAAAGATTTTGACCAGGTACTGGCGCATGAAAAAACGCATATACAGCAAAGACATTCTTTGGATTTACTCATTGTTCAACTGGCAGCCGCCCTGCTATGGTTCAATCCGGTGGTATGGCAGCTCATAAAATCTCTCAAAGAAACACATGAATATATAGCCGATAAAAAAACGATAGATCAGGGTTACTCCTTAGTTACGTATCAGACCTTGCTTTTGAGACAATTGATCAGCGTCAACTCTTACGGGTTGATACATAACTTTAATTTATCATTTGTTAAAAAAAGAATAACCATGATGACTATAGAAAAATCAGGATGGGCCGGTAAAGCCAAAGTTGCACTTGCGCTATCTGCCAGCATTGTTTTTAGCTTACTTATGTTGCAGTGTAATACCGCCTCAGACGAGCCGCTCATGTCAGCGTCAAATACTTCTGCGCTGAGCGTTCCGGTTTTACCCTCCTCCGCAGCAGGAGAGTTTAATTGGAGTACGGAAAACACGCTCAAGCTGCGCATTTCAGACAATAAAGTGTGGATCAATGATGATCTTGTAGCAGTAGATCAGATCATCTCAGTAGTAAAGAATTTGTCTGACAAAGATGATGCGATTGTCACACAGATCGCCCGGAATCAGTCTATGGAGTTGGTACGCGAAGTACAAAATGAATTGAGGAAGGCAAATCGTTTGAAAGTCATCTATCTGGGTCAAAGCGCTGATGGAGAACAGATTGCCGTTTCTATCGTTCTCCCTCCCGCTCCGGAGATTGAGGATGAAGTAGGCTATCGCATCCCTAAGATTACGGATGAATACGCTAAAGAAAATAACATCAGTATGCTGAAAATTCAAATGCGTGAAGATGAAAGCGCTGCTGATCAGCAAAAAGTATATGCATTTGCCAAAGAGCAAATAGCACAACAAAATACCAATTATGTAGTCAGTGCCCGCTTTGACGACAATGATAGCTACAAGGATTATTTAGTGAGTTTATACCATCTGAAAGAGGCATTTTATCAAATTTATGATGAGCGTGCTCAAGAGATGTATGGTATCAGATTTTCTGAAATCTCCCAGAATCGTTCAGCCAGTGAGGAATATCAATCCATGTACGATGCCATACGCCAGGGTCTACCCATGGCCATTTCCATCGCTGAAGACTGATAAGTGTGGTGAATATATTGATAAAAAGAAAAGGGACTCATTGATGAGTCCTTTTTTTTATGAAGTTACCATCTAAACATTCCTATTCCAGAAGTAGGGCGTAAACAGGATCAGCACAGTAAAGAGCTCCAGTCTTCCCAGGAGCATGAGAAAAGAAAGTATCCATTTGGCAGCAGCAGGAAGGTGGGCAAAATTATCTACCGGCCCCACTGTACCAATGCCAGGGCCTATGTTACCCAGCGAAGTAGCTACTGAACCTACAGCCGTCATAAAATCTACCCCTATCAAGGCAATGGCTACTGAGCCCACCGCAAAAATGGTAATGTAAATGATAAAGAATGCCAGTACGTTGAAAGTAATATCCTGGGTAATAGCGTTACCATTAAGACGTACCGGAATGATGGCTGAGGGGTGGACCTGCCTTTTCATCTCCAGTATACTGTTTTTGAGCAGTACGATATGCCTGACAATTTTCACCCCTCCGGCAGTAGAACCTGCTGAGGCGCCAATAAACATGAGCAGGAAGAAAATTACGGTCAGCAAAGGAGCCCAGGAGGTATAGTCAGCGGTAATGTAGCCGGTAGTACTAATCACCGATACTACCTGGAAGGCGGCATCCCGAAAAGATTTTTCCAGTCCTGCATCGCTCACCACATAGATAGCGACAGTACTGATCAGAATGATGATGAGTACTGAAAAAAGATAGTAACGAAACTCCTCATTCTGCCACACTTTATTGAAAGCCCCTTTAAAGGCAAAGTAAGTCAAAGAAAAACTGGTACCTGCCAGAAACATAAAGATGGTAATCACATATTGTAAATAGGCAGAGTCATAGAAAGCAATACTGGCATTCTTGGGAGAAAAGCCTCCGGTAGCCATGGTCGTCAGTCCGTGGTTGATAGACTCGTAGAAGTTCATACCTCCAAACATCAGCAGCACCGTTTCCAGTACAGTCAGGCCTATATACAAAAGCCATAACCTTTTGGCAGTGTCTCGGATACGAGGCTTAAGCTTATCGGGGGTTACTCCCGGAGCCTCTGCTACAAAGAGCTGCATACCTCCAATGCCCAGAATTGGGAGAATGGCTACTGCCAGTACGATAATGCCCATACCCCCTATCCATTGCGTCAGGCTTCGCCAGAACAAAATATCTTTGGGCAGCGCTTCAATGTCGGTAAGTATGGTAGCTCCGGTGGTGGTAAAACCTGAAATAGACTCAAAGAAGGCATCGGGATAGGAAGGAATAGTGCCGCTGAATACATAGGGTAGCGAGCCGAAGAAAGACATCAGCAGCCAGTTTAAGGTCACTACCAGGTAGCCGTCCTTGCTTCTCAACTCTTTGTTTTTCTGCTTTCGGGTAGCCAGCCAGGTGGTTAGCCCTACTGTAAAAGATACGCCCGAAGCCGCAAGTATAGCTTCCCAGGCAGATTGATCATAAAAAAAAGAGACTAAAAGACAAAGGAGCATGAAGCCCCCAATAAACATCAGCAGTGCCCCCTGGATATTGATGATAACCTTCCAGTTAAATTTCATTTAAAGAACTTTTCAACATCCGACAAGCTTTCTCTTTTGCTCAATATTACTACGCGGTCGTTAGGCTCAAACTGAAAATTACCCATGGCTACCTGACCTTTACCTTTTCTAACCACTCCACCGATCACTGCATCTTTAGGAAACTCTAAATCTTTGATCTGCTTATTGACAATTCTACAATTATTATTCACCTCATACTCCAGAATTTCTGCCTCCACTCCGTGTATACCCGTGATGGAAACCACATCTCCTTTGCGGATATAGCGGAAGATAAAGTTGGCGGCAATGAGCTTTTTGTTGATCATCGTGTCCACGCCTATGTTCTGGCTCAGGTGGATATAATCAATATTCTCTACCAGGGCGATGGTTTTCTTCACGCCCTTGTCTTTAGCTACCAGGCAGCTGATAATGTTGGTTTCCGAATCTCCGGTAAGGGCCAGAAAAGCGTCCATATTACCCAAGCCTTCTTCTTCCAGTATCTCCACATCCCTGCCATCTCCATTGATGATCAGTGACTTGGGAAGCTGATCTGCCAGCTCAAAACATTTGTCTCTGTCTCTCTCTATCAGCTTTACATTGTAATTGGTGCTCAGCTTACGTGCAGTATGATAGGCAGCCTTGCTTCCGCCCAGGATCATGATATTCTTGATCTCAATTTTCTTTTTACCGGTAAGGTCCAGTACTCTGTCTATACCATTTGGCTCAGCAATGAAGTACACATGGTCATTAGGCTCAATACGGGTATCTCCACGAGGAATGATAGTCCGCCCATCCCGAAGAATGGCTACGGTAACAAAAGTATTGTTAGGATTGAGGCGAGAGGTTTCGGCCAGTGAATGATTCAACAGTGGGCTATCTCTGTCAATAGTAATCCCTATCAGAGACAATAAGCCCTGATCAAACTCAAAAGTATCTGTTACGGCAGCGATGCGTAACAGACGCCTTATCTCCCGGGCCGCCAGCGATTCAGGTGAGATCAGTTCGTCTATCCCTATTTTTCGCAGATCAAGAGTTTCTTTGCTCATCAGATACTCTTCGTTGGAAATCCTTGCCACTGTTCGCTTGGCACCTAATTGCTTGGCAATCACCGAGGTAGCCAGGTTCACTTCTTCCGACTCTGTTACGGCGATCAGCAGATCTGCTTCTGCTACATTAGCATCTTTAAGCACCCTGAAGGAGGTAGAACTACCTCTGATGGTGGAAACATCCAGTTGACTTCCCAATTGTCGCAAACGCTCCTGGTTAAGATCAATCACAATGATGTCCTGGTTTTCATAAGCCAGAAGCTTAGCCAGATGTTTTCCTACATCTCCTGCACCCGCAATAATAATTCTCATATTATCCCTTCTATTCTAATGCTGAAAATTTGCACAAATATATAACAGTTTGTGCATTACTCTTGGTTCTTATTACCAGAATCCATAAAAGTCCATACTTTATCAGGCGTAATGGCATGAGAAAGCTGCATGTCCAGGGGGCTCACGTCTGTAATCCTCAGGATAGGAGGAAAAAAAGAAAGCCCTACTTTGAATGTATCTGGCAAACACTTGCTCAAAAAAACGTCATAATAGCCTTTTCCATAGCCTACTCTGTGCCCTTGTCGGTCAAAAGCCAGTAGGGGCAGCAGCACCAAATCGATATCCTGTTCAGCTACTGTAACCAGAGATGCTCCCTGTGGTTCAGGAATACCCCATGCATTTTCTACACATTTTACTTCTCTCTTCAACTGAAAATGCTGCATGCTATTATCCTCCAGGCTGCTCCTGGGTACCACTACCTGAATATTGTGGTCATGCAGCCACGCGATGATAGGCCAGGTGTTGACCTCTTTATTTTTGAGGATGGGAAGAAAACAGTGTACTGATTTGGGCTTCTCCTTTTTCAAAAAAGATATGGTCTGCTCATACAGCTTTTGGTTGGCAAGCTGGTATTCATCTTCGCTCATGCGCTTTCGCTGCCGGCGAAAATAGTTACGAGCTTCAGTTTTGGTCAAGGCTACTCAGTTTCTTCGTGGAGAATATAAAAGCTAAATTCCAACGGATCAAAATGCTCCATTACTTCATCCAGAAAAGCAGGATTGTTGATATAAAAGTTCAAAAAGTTCTCTTTACGCTCCTGCAGGCTATCACCAGGGAATAGTTTTTCTTTCAGACTCTCCAGTTGCTTTACGTGTATCTCCTGGTTTTGCTCTTCCGACTTCTTCAGGCGCTTTTCAATGCTTTGTAAAATTTTGAGCGTGTTTTTCTCTTCTTTACCCACGAAGCCTTCCAGGCTTTTGTCCACCTTCATAGCCTTGGCTCTTACAGCATTAAATACTTCCGCCATAGCCTGCTGCTCCTCGGCCAGAGAAAGGCTGTTTTCCGCATTGGCCTCCACAAATTTTCTGATCAGGCTTTGGGTATCCAGAAAAAGATCTCTGGTCTGCACGGGCACCTTGTGCAGCTTTCTGCCATTACTTTTATTGATCACCAAACCGAAGTTACGCGGTAGCAGTATAGGAAAAGGAAGCTGATAATGTTCAAAATTAGTTTTGAGTTGCAGCCAGTACGCCAACTCGGAGGGGCCGCCTACGTAGGCGAGGTTAGGAAGGATAGTCTCCTGATAGAGAGGGCGGAGGATCACGTTGGGACTGAATTTCTCGGGATGCTTTTCCAAGGCTTCCAGCAGTTCTGCTTCTGTGAACCTGATCTCAGTGTTCAGCACTACGTATTGGTCATCTATTTTTTCAATCCGCTCCCGCAATTGCTCATCCAGATAGAAAAGGTTGATTTCTCTTGGAAAGACCTGCGTTTTGTAGCCCAGATCTTCCAGTTCACCCGAGCATGCTTCCACCTGCTTTTTTGAGGTATGATTGAGTAAATCATCTTTCATCACCGAACGAAAATCTGCCTTCAGTTCGGCATGATCAGCGTCCAGTACCAGTAAGCCGTGCTTGCCAAACAAATCGTTGACGTAACATCGTACCGCATCGGCCAGGAATTTATGTTGCTTATAGGCTTTCTCAAACACCTCTACTTTGCCCGGCATTTCATCCAGTACGGATTGTATACTTTCGGTAATAAAGCGCCCTACCGCACCTTTCTGCTCGGTCTGCCAGCTATAATCCGTACCAAAAAGATGAAAATGGTTGATCTCTTCAAAGTCATGATCTTCTGAAGCCATCCAGTATACCGGCACAAAATGATAATCCGGATAGGCTTCGTTTAGCTGCTTACAACAATTAATGGTAGTGATGATCTTGTAGATAAAATAGAGAGGGCCGGTAAAGATATTGAGCTGATGTCCGGTAGTGACGGTAAATGTCTTGCTATCGCCCAGCTTTTCTATATTCTGCGTTACTGCCTTGGGTTGGGCTACGCTGGTATATTGCTTACGCAAAACTTCCTGCAGACGCTGTCGGCTGGCCGGGGAGCATGTTTTTTCCTGAAGCTGCACTTCAAAACTTTTCAGATCAGGCCGACGGGTATAAAATTTTTGGAGGCTGTCTTTATTGTTTATATAATCCAGAAAGATTTGTGAGAAGGTGCCGGTTTCCGAAAAGTTTAGTTTTTCTATGTTCATGGTTTTGCAGAATAATACTCTCTAGCGCAAAATAAAGAAATTGTCATGGCCCTAAAATGTTTGAGCATTCTTTCCGGCCTTGTAGTAGGTACGATGCTACAAAACTAATGTTTTTTTCTCCTTACATCCATCCTTTTATCCTTTACCGCTGTCTATATATAAACGCTGATCTTAGGGCTGCTTCTGGTGAATAGTTTTCATAGTTCCTATTTCACGTATGGTTTTTGTAATGAAAAAAACTTGTGAGCTTCACCTATATCCCCATCCCTCTATGAAAGAATTTTTCCTGACACTAGGAATATTACTGATTTATTTAAGTAGCAACGCACAGAACTATACCATAAGCGGCTATATTAAGGATAATGCCAACGGAGAGAGCCTGATCGGAGCCAACGTTATTGAACAGAACTCGCTTGATGGCAGTAGCAGTAACACTTACGGATTCTACAGCCTTACGCTCCCTGCAACCGACAGCATCAGTCTGCTTTATTCTTATGTAGGTTACCAGCCTCAGATCATTAGACTTTCTCTTAAAAAGGATACTACCCTGCACGTAGAACTTACTGAAAGTGCCATGCTGGATGAGGTGGTGATCTCCGCCGCGGATGCGGAAAAAATTCAGGAAGTGACCCAGATGAGCACTGTTTCTGTGCCCATAGAACAGATCAAAGCCTTGCCTGCTTTGCTGGGAGAGGTAGATGTACTAAAGACCCTTCAGCTTTTACCCGGAGTACAGTCAGGTAATGAAGGCACGAGCGGACTGTATGTAAGAGGAGGAGGCCCTGACCAGAACCTCATTCTGCTGGATGGGGTGCCGGTATACAATGCTTCGCATTTGTTTGGCTTTTTCTCCGTCTTCAATGCGGATGCCATCAATAATGTACAGCTTATCCGGGGAGGCTTCCCGGCCCGTTATGGCGGCCGCTTATCTTCCGTAATTGACATCAGTATGAAAGAAGGTAACATGAAAGAATTTCATGGCGAAGGTTCTATCGGGCTGATTGCTTCCAAACTTACCCTGGAGGGGCCTATTGTAAAAGACAAAACTTCCTTCATTATCTCCGGTCGCCGTACTTATATTGACCTGCTGGCCCGCCCGCTGATCAAGGCGCAAACGGGTGGAGACGAAGTGGTAGGTTATTATTTCTATGATGTAAATGCCAAGATCAACCATCGTTTCTCCGACAAAGACCGTTTATTCCTGAGTACTTACCTGGGTGATGACCGCTTTTATGCCCGCTATTATGATGAAGATATCCAGAATGGGGTAACATTAGAAGATGAAGACGAAGCCGGACTGCGCTGGGGAAATATCACTTCAGCACTGCGCTGGAACCATATTTTTACGCCCAAGCTCTTCAGCAATACTACCCTCACGTATAGCCGCTATCGCTTTGATATCTCCGAAGAGTACCGCTATGAATACCTCAGCGATACTTCCGATCAGGTACTGGTAGACCAGGGCTTAGCCAAATACCTCTCAGGGATTAAAGACTTTGCGGCTAAAATAGACTTTGACTACCTGCCTTCTCCTCAGCATGGCATTCGTTTTGGTGTCAACGCCATTCACCATACTTTCCGTCCGGGTGCCTTAAACTACCAGTATGATGATGAATCCTACGGTGAGTCGCTGGATACGCTACTGGGCGCACAGGAAACTCGCGCCATAGAGTTTGCCGCTTATGTGGAAGATGACATAGAAATCAGCCGCAGGCTTAAAGTCAACGCAGGGGTTCACTTTTCGGGCTTCAGTGTAAATAATGAGCTGTATACTTCGGTGCAGCCCCGCATAGCCGGGCGCTATCTGCTCAATAATCAGACATCGCTCAAAGCTTCTTATGTACAGATGGCCCAGTTTATCCACCTGCTCACCAACTCCGGCATCGGTCTGCCTACTGACCTCTGGGTACCAGCCACGGAAAGGGTTAAGCCCCAGACCGCCCAGCAGATCGCCCTGGGAGGTGCTTACAACTGGAACAACAGCTACGAAATCAGCCTGGAGGGCTATTATAAAACGATGGATAACCTGATCTCCTATGAGGAAGGGGCCAGCTTTATTGATGTGAATGAAGACTGGCAGGATAAAGTGACGGTAGGTGAGGGGAGAAGCTATGGGGCAGAACTGCTTGTCCAGAAAAAGCAGGGGCGTACTACCGGCTGGCTGGGCTATACCCTCTCCTGGACCGACCGACAGTTTCCTGAACTCAACTTTGGTAAACGTTTTCCCTACAAATACGATCGCCGTCATGACCTTGGCCTGGCGGTAGTCCATAAGTGGAAAGAGCGCATAGACCTTTCTTTCACCTGGGTATTCGGTACTGGTAATGCTATCTCTTTGCCTACGGCTAAATACTCCGGCATGCCCAGAGACAACTATTATATGAACAACATTTATTATTACGGGGAGCGTAACAGCTACCGCATGAGTGCCTACCATAGGCTGGACGCCAGCATCACTTTCCATAAGAAAACCCGCTGGGGAGAAAGGTCCTGGGTATTTGGCGTGTACAATGCCTATAACCGCCGTAACCCTTTCTATCTGTACATAGATGAGAGTGGTGAGTACGGCCAGGAGGGTCAGTTTAAGCAGGTCAGTCTTTTCCCCGTCATTCCATCGTTCAGCTACCGCTTTAATTTCTAACGCTATGAAGAAGATATTGTATTTCGGCTTACTGTTTAGCCTTTTTATCAGTGCCTGTGAAACGGTGGTAGAGGTAGACATCCCCCGAGAAAGTCCTAAAATTGTTGTCAATGCTTTTATTCAGCCCGGCAATCCTGTGCGGGTGCTTTTGAGCCAGAGCCAGTTTGTATTAAGCAACAGAAGCTTACGCAATTTGCCGGGAGCAAATGTGGTACTTCTGGAAGATGGTACTCCGGTAGCCACCCTGGAAGAACTTGAGCTGGAAAATGATGGGACAGTGGTGATAGATGACCTCAGCCAGACGGTCTATTTTACCAATTTTACACCCACAGTAGGTAGAGAGTATAGCATACAAGTAGACAAAGCCGGATTTGATCCGGTAGAAGCTACTACTTTTATCAAATCGGCTGTACCGATTCAGGATTTGCAATATGATACTACTGTCTATGAGTACAGTTATTTTGATGGTAATACCACAGTAACACAAAAACAGATCAATCTGTCAGATGTGCAGCTCAGCATTGCCGACCCTGGTGCAGAAAGCAATTATTACGAGATCACAGTAGCCCAATACGTTACGCAGTACAGGGGAGCATATAATGAGGAAGATGGTACGTATACCATCACTGATACTGTCACTGTACTATCTCCTATGTACCTCAATAGTGATGATCCGATAGTCAATGAAGGGGATTTTTTTACGGGAGATGATCGCTACTATGGTGCGTCCTTGATCTTTCCGGATGAAATATTTAACGGGAAAAGCTATACGGTCCGTTTTAATGTAGAAAACTACAGTTATTCGGAAGAGCCTGTCAAGGAATATGTTGTCTTCTTACGTTCGCTTAATGAAGCGCAGTATCTGTATATTCGTTCTACTGACTTACAATCTGATACTGAGGGAAACCCCTTTGCTGAGCCGGTGCCTGTATACAACAATATTGAAAACGGCTACGGCATCTTTGCTGGTTCTAGTAGTGATACCGTGAACATCCTATTGGAGGAATAAAATTACTTTCACTTATCTGGCGCTCGTTTGCAACGAGTGCCTAACTACATTCATCAGCCCTTCACCGGCTCACCAAACAAATCAAACTCTGTAGCATCCAGGATACGGATATCAGCAAAATCACCTAAACGCAGGTAATGTGTATCGGCGGGGATGATCACCTCATTGTCTACCCTGCTGTTCATTGGAGTACTGCTGATAGAATGACTCTTAAAGCATGATCCTCATGGAATAGCTTTCATGTAAACTTGTTGAAACAGCCTGAATGTCAGCTTAATGTACCATACTGCTGCTTTTAGCTTTGCTTTTTCCTGTACAGACTTCCATCTTTAGTTAAAGATCAAATAAACTTTAGGCTTATGGCTATCCGTTATGCCCTCTACCCCAATACTTTCCGCAGGCGTAAGCCTCAGCAAAATTATGTAGCTCGGGTACATCACACGCAAACCTGCGACCAGAAGATGCTAGTGGAAATGATCACCCACCATAATCGTGCATTACCGCCCACTATGGTTGAAGCCGTACTGGAAGAATACTGCCGGGCGGTAGAATGGGCTATAGAGGATGGCATGCGCGTCAACACCCCCCTGATCAAGATACAAGCCAGTATACAGGGTACTTTTGCCGAAGAAGACGAACGTATGTATCCCGGACGGCAGCGCATTGTCCTCAAAGCATTGCCGGGAAAGCGATTGCAGTCACTGATCAAGCGGTTGAAAGCCAAAAAGGTAGCGCCTAAGTACCCCTGTCCTGAACCCAAACAGCTGGAAGATATCTTCTCCGATACTTCCAACCGCTGCATTACCGCCGGAGGAATCATTCGCCTCCGTGGCAAACGCCTTAAGTTTGACCCTGAGGATATTCAGCAGGGTATTTTCCTGATCCGGACCGGGGGTACTAAGCCCATACGCTTAGCAAAGGCGGTCACCAATGCCCCTTCCCAATTACTGCTGAAAGCCCCTGATGATCTTCCGGCTGGAGAATATACACTAGAAGTACATGCCATCGTCGGCAATAGTACAGAAATAAGATATGGTAAGCTTCCACACCCACTGACTGTCATCCAATCGTAGGCTACGATTGATTCAATTCACCTACTACAAATGCAGGCATCGCAGTCTATGATGGGCCTCTATCAGCTATTGCGTTTTCCATGCGTAAAGCAATGCTCCGTGCATTGATATCAGTATCAAATGGGCACAGTCATTAGTAGCAGAAGGGCATGCCCATGAGTATCCACCAGTCATACACTCGTGCCTGAGCGGGTTACAGAATAAGTAATCTACTCCTTGCGCTATCGCCTAAATCTACTTCACATAAGTAAGGTGACACGATGAGTTTAAATAATTGCTTTGTAGCAAGATATTCGCTTCAGTTTCTAACTGAAGTGGACAGATGATGCAAAGCCTCAGACTTTGCCCTCATTCATGATTTCAATCTTGAAGACTGAAACCAGTTTTTATTGTAATGGAAACAAGTCTTCATACTTACCTACTCTATCTGGCGCGCGTTTAGCCTCAGCGTAAGGCATGCCTCCTTAGCATCTCCTAATCCTTTACATAAAGAATTGGCAAAGCCGACATACTTTTTTATCCCAAAATGTGTCTCTACAGTATAAACAACATTCCTATGAAAACAACACTCATTTTTATCATGGTATTCCTCACTGGCTTACTGAGCGGTTGCGGGAAAGATGACGAACTTGTTACGCTGCGCACAGATTCCAGTGCCATAGCCCGCAAACGGGTTGGTGATTTGACCTTTACATTACAGATACTCAATATGCAGGACAAGCCTCAAGCTGTTTTTCAGGAAGGTGAGAACTTCCAGTTTGAGTTTATTATTGAGAATACTGGAGAGCAAGACTATACACTTCCAACTCCTTGGTATTTTCCCTTTCATGAAGATTTCTTCACTTTATACCGCATGACTCAAGAAAGTGGAGGGGCTTCCAAAATAGGGAAATCTTTTACTTTAGGAGGTAATTTTCTGGACGCGATGCTCGCCGAAGTTCCGGGCAAACATGCTGCTGTATACACCATGCCTTGGCTGGTAGAGACTGATTCGGTCTATATTATGCCTACGTATCTTCCGCATATAGAAGGCGCTGTCGAGAGGTATTACAGGGTAGCAGATAATCCTGTTGCTCCTCTCAGGCCGGGAGAATACTTTACAGGTGCCACCGTAAAATATAGCGAAACCGATAGTGTGAGGATGGAAGTTTCTTTTAGTGTAGAATAGCTTTAAGATACAATCAACCTAAATTTTATTATCATGAAAAAGATTTATTTTCTTAGTGCCCTTCTCCTGGGCATAATGGTAAAGATTCCTGCGGAATGGCTTTTAACATTATGTTATGGGGAAATGACGCAAGCTGTCAGGTATGCTTATCCCTCTTAAAGTTATTTGTCTTTACTCTAACGCTCGTTTTCAAAGAGCGTATGATTAACAGTGATCAAGCATTCACCGGCTCACCGAAGAGGTCAAAGTCAGTAGCATCTACAATGAGGATGTCAGCGAAGTCGCCTATGCGTAAATAATTTGTATCCGCAGGGATGATCACTTCATTGTCCACTTCCGGGGAATCACCTTCGGTACGGCCAATGTAATTACCGCTTTCTTTACGGTCAATCAACACTTTCTGTACACTGCCTATTTTGTCCTGGTTGAGTTCGTAGGAGATTTTTTCCTGTAACTCCATCACCTCATTGGCCCGCTGCTGCTTTACTTTGTCAGGCACATTATCTTCCATACCATAGGCATGGGTACCTTCTTCATGGGAGTAGGTAAAGATGCCCAGGCGGTCAAAGCGCATTTTCTCTACAAAATCCATCATATCCGCATGATCTTCTGCTGTCTCTCCGGCATGGCCGGCGATAAGCGTAGTGCGCAAAGTGAGATTAGGAATCTTCTCGCGTATCTGATGAATCAGCGCCTCAGTTTTTTCTCGCGTAGTACCTCTACGCATCAGCTTGAGCATACGACTGGAACCATGCTGCAAAGGCATATCCAGGTAATTACAGATGTTAGAGCGCTCAGCGATCACATCCAAAACATCGGTAGGAAAGCCGGAAGGAAAAGCATAATGCAGGCGAATCCATTCTATACCTTCTACATCGGAAAGGCGCTGGAGTAACTCAGCCAGATTACGTTTGCCATACAGGTCCAGGCCATAATAGGTAGAATCCTGGGCAATGAGCAGCAGCTCTTTGGTGCCATTACGGGCCAGCGACTGGGCTTCCTTCACCAATTCCTCTATAGGTTTGGAAACATGCTTGCCCCGCATCAGCGGAATAGCACAGAAGGAGCAGGGGCGATCGCAGCCTTCGGCGATTTTCATGTACGCATAGTGGCGGGAGGTGGTAGTAATTCGCTCCCCGACCAGCTCATGTTTGTAATCTGCCTTAAACTTTTTGAGCAAAAGGGGTAGCTCCATCGTACCGAAGAAAGCATCTACCTGGGGAATCTCTTTTTCCAGATCGTCACGGTAGCGCTGCGAGAGGCAGCCGGTTACGTACAGCTTGTCTATCATACCGCTCTCTTTGGCGTCGGCATAGCGAAGAATGGTGTCGATAGACTCCTGCTTGGCGTTGTCAATAAAGCCGCAGGTATTGACGATAATGACATTAGCATCATCTTTTTGAGACTCATGGGTAGCATTGATGTTGTTACCTTTGAGCTGGGTAAGCATCACTTCAGAGTCTACCAGGTTCTTAGAACAACCTAAAGTGACAACATTTACCTTATCTTTTTTGATCCCTTTTGTTTTCAAGCTCGCTTTCTTTTTAACTTTCGGCAAAATTACGAAAAATAAACACAGCGCTCATGCGTATGCATAAAGACAAACTGGTGAACAAAGCTTTTTTCGTTTTCGTTTGCTAGATTCTATATTTTGCACAGCATTTGCGACGTTCCTCTATACATGAAGCACCTACTTTTATTCTTCTCCCGTCATTTTTTGCTTTGGATATGCCTGATACCGCTGGCGATGACTGCCTGCCTGGATGAAAACGTCAGTTGTGTAACTGATACCTTTGATACTGCCAGGCTGGAGTTTCGGAAGCTGGACAGGAGTAACGCACGTAGTGACACACTTTTTATTGAATCGGTGCTAGCCAGCAATGGTGCTTATCTGGATATACAGGATACCGCAGTCAGTAGGATTTCACTTCCCCTAAACCCTTCCGGCACACAAGTCACTTTTTATGTTAACTGGCGGGAAAACTCTGCGGCTGAACTGCAAACGGATACGCTGATGCTGGAGTATGAGCTGGAACAGCGGCTGGTTTCTCCCGAATGTGGGGTGGAGCAGCGCTACGTAAACCTCAGGAGCACTAATGCTGCTTTTGACTCACTACTGGTAGTGGAGCCTGACGTCAGCCTTTTTACCAATCCTAACCTAAGGATTTATACCTGCCAGTACGAATATACCAATGTAGTGCGTGCCCGCTTTTACGAACTAGACACCACTGCTACCGTTCAGAATGTAACCAACGCTGACCTGGATACGCTCTCCATTATCAGTATTACAGATGATCTGGGCAATGTCATTCTTGAGCAGCCTGGTTCCCTTGATCGGGTAAGGCTTCCGGTGGATATTAATCGTAACAATACCACTTTCTTTTTTGAGATTGAAAATGAGGGTGAAATTGTCAATCGTAGCTTGAATGTTTCTTACTTTGTGGATACTGTACAGATTTTCGACTGCCAGCCTCAGATCAGGGTAAACAGCCTGGATGTTGACAATGATGACTTTGATTTTCGGGAAGTAGAGGTAGAGCAGGAAGAATTGAACATTAACAATAATCTTAACCTTGAAATATTTTTTTAGCATATTCTTTTGTCTTTGTCTAAGCCAGGGGTGGGCTCAGGAGCAGCAAACCAACGCACCGGCGGATACGGTAGAGCGAGTAAAAATGCAGTCAACACTCATTCCTGCCTCCTTAAGAATTGGCCCGGCGGTAAATACGCTGATACAAACTGCTCTTGACGAAGAGGGTACTTACTACGGGCTGCAAGCTGACCTGGCTATGGGGCGCTTTATGCTTTCTGCCGAATACGGGCATATGGAGCTTAGCCGCCAAAGTGAAGCCGATGTACCCGCGGAAGAGGCTTTCATGTACCGAAGCAATGGCAGTTATTATAAACTGGGAGTAGACGTAAATCTGCTGAAAGATAAGCAGAAGAACAGTTATGACGCCCTGGACGATGTCATCTATTTTGGGCTAAAATATGCTTTCAGCAATATTGATGACCAGGTACGTTTTCGTACCCCTGATAACTTCTGGGAGACTTCTGACATTAGTCAAAGCAATGAAAACCTGGGAGTCCACTGGGTAGAGATGAATGCCGGAGTGAAAGTGGCTTTATTCAAAAATGTATTTCTGGGCTATACGCTACGTTATCGCTTTGGCCAGCGCTACATAGACCGCAGTTCACTGGTGCCCTACCGCATTCCCGGCTTCGGCAGCGGTGAGGACGAGACCAATTTCGGTTTTGATTACTATATTTTTTACCGCATTCCCTTCAGAAAAAGATAGCCATGTACAAATTGCTTCTCAGCTGCTTACTTTCTTTGTCAATTATCAATTTTTCCTGCGGGCAAAGCTCCTATCAGCCTAAGGCGGGCGACCTGCTTTTTCAGGATCTGGACTGTGGACCTTATTGTGAGTCTATTGAGAAAGTGACCGAAGGCGTAGAGGGCGCTGATTTCTCCCATATGGGAATAGTGGTTTTACAGGACGACAAGCCTTTTGTGTATGAAGCTGTTTCCAAAGGCGTATTAGCCACTCCCCTGGAGGATTTTCTGCAACGAAATACAAATAATGAAGGTCAGCCCAAGGTGATGGTGGGAAGATTAACATCGGCACATCATCCTCTCATACCTGAAGCGCTGAAACAGGCAGAAAACCTTTTGGGGAATGCTTATGACGAGATTTATGTAGATGGTGACGAGGCTTATTATTGTTCCGAACTGATCTATGAAATTTTTAAGAGAGCCAATCAGGGTAAGCCTCTTTTTCCATTAGCCCCCATGACCTATATAGATCCCGATACCGGAGAAACTTTTCCGATCTGGGAAGATTACTTTGACGAAAGAGGAACGAAAGTGCCAGAGGGTGTACCCGGGATTAACCCGGGCGCTATTTCCCGTTCTCCTTATCTGGATATTGTTTATCAGTTCTATCAGCCCAAAAGTTCAGATGACTTATGAGTTCCTTGAGTTCTAGGGAATAATAAGCTTCAGGGCATCATTAAAATGATCTGAAGTCAGCAGTAAGCTATACACCCCTGAAGCCAGGCGATCAAGTCCGCTTATTTCTTTCTCAATCATCCCTGTATGATCAGCATTCCATTTCATCTGGTGTACAATTTTGCCTGAGGTATGAACGAGTGATACCTGAACTACTGTACCTGCCTTCAATCCACCAAGCTGCAAAACGGTTTTACCACCTTCAACCGGATTAGGAGATATGCTGGCATAATATTCTGACTCAGGATAGAAATTCAGCAGTACAATTTTAGAGTGGGTATACTTTCCATCAAAGTCCGTTTGTCTGAGGCGATAATAGGCAGAACCGAGCAGAGGATTTTTATCTACAAACTGATATTGTTGTTCTATTGTACTATTTCCTGCTCCTGCCACTTTTCCAATAGACATAAAGTTTTTACCATCCGCTGAGCGTTCAATCTCAAAGTAATCATTATTATTCTCCCAAGCGGTGCCCCAATGTAAGCGAACCTGCTTATCATCTGCTTCCCCACCAAGATGTATAAGCTCTATCGGTAAGGGGTTATTAGGGGTAGAAGAAGAGGCCAGCACAAAATCACTGAAGGTAGTGAAAGTAGCGGAGGTAATGCTTCCTCCGGCAAATACCCCAGGCGTAGCGGGATCAGGATTATTTCCGGTACCTCCAATATTTACCCAGTTGCCTGCACCATCACTTTTGGCAATGCGTAATGAGGGGCCATCATCCACCAGATCATCTGCATGATAGTCAATAGTAACTGTTGCAGAACTTACCGGAGCAGCAGGTGATTGCGTAATGGTGTAATACCTTAAGCCTGATACTCTTACAAGCTCCTCCGGCATAGTAGGTAAAGTACGACTTACTGGCGCCCCTTCATTCAAGACAGCGGTGTAGCTTCTTTCAGTGGCAACGGCCTGTGTCAGATTCAGGGTAATAGGGCGATAAACACCATTATTTCCTAAAGGAAAGCGCTTAACATCTGCCGCCGTAGCATTCTCAAGATGGCTGAGCGGGCCGTTAATGTAACTATTCACTGAGCCTCCCAATACTGCCCCGTTTGCTCTGATCGTTAGCATATCGGAGTTTGTGGTATTGATAATACCCTCAGTCAGGGTGAGGTTACCGTTCACTACGCTGCTTCCGCTGAGGGTAAGCGCATCTCCAGATAGCTTAATCAGGTTATTAAATGTCACCGAACCATTGATACTTTGTTCTCCAGTTCCATTAAAGATAATAGTGGCTACTCCTCCGCCGGTATTAAGCGTTCCACTGGTAACTGTGAGTTCGTTAGCGATAGTAGTAGTGATATCATCAGCCATGTTCACGCCATTTGCATTGTCGATAATGAGTGAACCAAAAGTATTATCACCACTGATATTCTGTACTAATGACCCATTAAAATTAACTGTACCCGTAGTAGAAAATGTGCCGCTATTGCTCCAATCGCCTAACAGACTGTAGTTGGCACTGCCAGTCATCACATCATCCGCAGATATGGTCATACTTCCTCCATTACTGCCATCATCAAGGGTGATAGTTCCGGTAGCGGTTACGGTACTGCCCGTTTTGTTGATATTCAGGTTATGAAAAGCGTTTATTCCGGCAATGTTCTGAGTAGAAGAACCGCTAAAGTCAACATCCGCTACATTGGTATAGGAACTGGCTCCGGCAGCATTACTCCAACTACCACTGATATCTACATCTGTGGGCACGGAAAAAGATACTTGTCCCGAAGAAGCCAGTATTCTGAAATTATTTACTGCAAAAGAACCTGCTGTACTAATGCTCTTTGTGCCTATATTATCAAAGCGAAGGTGGTGGTGTTTTAAAAAGTATGATGCTCTAAATAATTGACAGCCAGAGACATTAGCGGTAGATTAGTATGTTATGAA
>NZ_JBBPHP010000058.1:0-30402 GCF_038039535.1 Catalinimonas locisalis
GCTCTGGCAGAATTGCCAAATTGTAATTCAAAGATTAGCTTGAAACAAAAGCAAATTTTTAAACATGCTCTAAAGCAAAACCAAATCCCAAATCTCATAGGGCTAAATCAAAATTCATATCGTTGTTTTTCAGTAGTTCCTTTATGATAATGTATCTTTGAACCAAGCATTTTTTTAAAACTGATATAATACCTAAACAATGAACAAACACTTATTACTGAGTGCAGTATGTATTTTGGCATTGGTCGTTCCCGGAGTAACGCAGGATGAGCAATGGGAAGCGGTAGATGATAAAATTCTCACCGAATGGGCTGTAGCAATAAATCCTGAAAATCCACTGCCAGAATATCCCCGACCTCAGATGGTACGTGAAGACTGGCACAACCTCAATGGCCTCTGGGACTATGCGATACAGAGCAAAGGAGGTGAAGCGCCCTCTTCTTATGATGGCAAAATCCTGGTGCCCTTTGCCGTAGAATCTGCTTTGTCAGGTGTCGGTAAAAGAGTAGGGAAAGAGAACGAACTCTGGTATCATACCAGCTTTGAACTCCCCCGTAATATGCGAAGAAAGAAAGTGCTGCTGCATTTTGGCGCGGTTGATTGGGAAACAGAAGTGTTTGTCAATGGACAAAGTGTAGGGACGCACCAGGGAGGGTACGATCCCTTTTCTTTTGATGTAAGCGAAGCCCTTCAGGGAAGAGGACAGCAGGAACTGGTGTTAAGAGTCTGGGACCCCACCAATGATGGTCCTCAGCCCAGGGGAAAGCAGGTCAAAGACCCTCGCGGAATATGGTATACACCTGTTACTGGAATTTGGCAAACTGTCTGGCTGGAAGCGGTACCCGACAGCTATTTTCAGTCAACCAAAAATACCCCTGATCTGGATAATAATGCTTTTCATGTGAGTGCTGAAGTAGCCAATACCCAAAGCGGTGATCAGTTGAGGATAAGGGTGATGGATGGAGAAAATACCCTGGGCGAACAAACCGTAGGCACCAGCGAAGAAGCTGTGCTGACCATTGACAATCCTTCGCTTTGGGAACCTAACAATCCTCATCTCTATGATATTGAAGTAGCTTTGCTGCGCAATGGGAAAGTAATAGACGAAGTAGAAACCTACAGTGCCATGCGCAAAATCAGCATGGAGCCAGATGATAATGGCATTCAACGCATGATGCTCAACAATAAATTTGTCTTTCAATACGGCCCTCTGGATCAGGGCTGGTGGCCGGATGGTTTATACACTGCTCCAACCGATGAAGCGCTGAAGTTTGACATTGAAAAAACGCAGGACATGGGCTTCAACATGATCAGAAAACATGTGAAAGTTGAGCCCGCCCGCTGGTACTACTACTGCGATCAGATGGGTATGCTGGTATGGCAGGATATGCCCAGTGGTGATATGGGGAATTTCTGGAACCAGCGTCCGGGCGTAGTGATGGGCATTGAAACCGAAAGAGAAAGAACCGCTGAATCAGAAGAAATCTTCCGTACCGAATGGCAGGAGATCATGGATGACTTCCATAACTTTCCTTCTATCGTGGTATGGGTACCTTTCAATGAAGCCTGGGGTCAGTTCAAAACCGAAGAAATAACCAACTGGACCATGGAATACGATCCTTCAAGATTAGTTAATTCTGCCAGTGGAGGAAACTTTTACCCGGTAGGCCATATCATGGACCTGCACAATTATCCTGATCCCGCCATGCCTGATCCAGAGCTTTTCGGAGAAGATAGAATCCTTGTATTAGGAGAGTTTGGAGGACTAGGGCTACCAGTAGAAGATCATACCTGGCAGGAAAAAGATAACTGGGGCTATCAGAGTTTTAAAAATGAAAAAGAACTGGCAGACCGTTATCAAAAACTGATGGATGATCTGATTCCCCTAATTTCCAGAGGCTTATCAGCAGCTATCTACACCCAGACTACTGATGTGGAAGTGGAAGTCAACGGACTGATGACCTATGATCGTAAAGTGGTAAAATTTGATGAAGCCCAGATGAAACAGTGGCACAATAAACTATACGCAGAGTAAGAAGGCTTAAAAAATGAAGAATCATTCCAAACTTTGGGATGATTCTTTTTTTATTAATACTACCATCAATCTATTGAGAGATTCTTTTGTAACTCACATATTCTAATATTGTACTTCTACAGTCTGGCTATATACTGATACGAAACCAGTAACAGCGTTGATGATAACATCTAATGGCTGTACTTCTGACTTCACAGTGTAGTCAGCTTTTCCCTGCGCCAGCTGCTGAGAGTTTACCTTATTAATAGGCACTAATCCCCACAATACATACCACTGACGTTCAGTTGCTGTCTGTGGGCCTTGGGCACCCTGTCCTACAGTATGTTCAACAGTCATACAGGCACTTAGAGAGGCGGCCATCATTGTGATTACCAACACTTTTTTGAGCATTCTTTTCATGATTTGTTTTTTGATTTGGGTTATTATTTGTTATAAAATGAAGTAAAAGATCCAATTGAAGATTCTATTGTCTTTGCGGTTTGTTCATTGTAAATAGAGGAAGGCAGCAGATAATCAAGCTGGAAAAAGCGGCTCTCCTTTGTTTTGAAAATAAGTTTGAAGTTGACCCACTCTGCATTTTGCAGGAGCCACTGCTGTACTTCAAAGTCTTTATAATTGTATGTCGTGGAATGCATATTGGTCCACGCCTCGGAGTTCAACTCATTCTGTGAAACTGAGGTAGAAAGCTGATCCCAGCGGTTTTGCGTTACAGCCGAGAGTATCATATAGGCTTGAGCATTTTCATCCTGATACACTGCTCTTACTTCAACCTCTTCTCCTGCATTCTGCATTGCACCCTGACGTATGGCTAATTCCTGATGAGAAGAAGTGAATCCAAGAGGACTGGCATATCGGATGCCTAATACAGTATCCTGCTGATGTTGTCCCAGGAGCTTAGGGTTAACCTGAAACTCCATACTTTCTGACATATTTCTCTTGCAGGCGACATTGATACAGAGCAGCATAACAAACAGTGTAAAAGAAGCTGAATGCTTATAAGTTTTCATTGTCAAAGACTTTTAAGATAGATGTAAAGCGACTTCAATTCTGTATCTGTGTATGCTTTGGTCATCTGCCAGGGCATGAAGGCATTGTTTAACTGCTTGCCTTCCGGAGTATTTCCGGTACGTAGCGTTGTGATAAATTCCGCTTCGGTCCATCGGCCGACATTTCCTTCCGTAGTGATATCAGCTACTTGAGGACCTCCGGGAAGGTGGCTGTCTCCACCTTTAAAGTCAGTGCGGTGGCAACCGGTACAGGAGACAGCAAGATATTCACCCAGTTCAAGAGATACTTTATTAGGAATATCAGATGCGAGTGGTCTCTCATGATCAATCAGCTCAGTTGGGATCATAGGAATTTTATCAAAATGCGTAAGCATGATACCCACCGGCCTGATTTCAGTATCGGGGAGTTCGCGATCTACGGGCTTGAGTGATTTGCAGTATGCTATAAGCGCACTCAGGTCTTTTTCGGTTAGAAAATTAAATTCCTGAGAAGGCATCAGCTTAAGCGGAAGGTTTTCACGGCTTAGTCCATGTCTGATGGCCCTTACCCAATCTTCATCGCTATAATTTGCCGGCAATCCGCCTATACCCTGAGTTAGGTTAGGAGTAACCAATCTGCCCATAGCAGGGTCGTCTATCATTATTTTTCCTCCCAGATCACTGTCATGACAATCGGTACACCCTTTAATTACTGACAGGTGTTGGCCAAGTGCTAAGCTGGCGGAGTCATAATTGATGTGAACATTCGGAAGTGCTACTGCATACTTCTTTTGAAAGCGCTTGTTTACTGAATAGTTAGCATAGGTGAAGAAAAGAATTGCTCCACCTAAAATTCCAATTAAAACGAAAAGTAAATACTTAAAGAGCTTTTTTATCATGATGCACGGATGTTTAGAATCGCTTGTCATAAAGCAGAGGGGGATTCTCCTTTGCTTTACAAAATTGGGCGAACTTATCGCTGCATCATATACCGGAAGGATGGTGAATGATATACCAGGTACAAGGTATTTTACGCTACCGTTTTACCAGTAAATAGCAGATCTGGTATGCACGGAAGTCTATTATACAGTGAGGGGGTAAGAAATGGATTAATTAAAAATAATTATAAAAAATCGTAATGGTATGGTTTTACAAACTAAACGTTTTCAACATAAGCCATGATTTCTTTCAGTTGATGCTCTTCCAGAGGCTTTTTATAAAATCCTTTTACGGAGCTATAGTTTTTTGCCATTTCCCTGTCTTTCTTGCGTACTGAACTGGTCAGGATCACTAATCTAACATTGGGGAGTAATGTTGCGTAATCTTTGTCATAGATTTTGATGAAATCATAGCCACTGATTTGAGGCATATTCAAGTCAAGAAAAATGAGCCGGGGTTCTTCCTGTTTGTTTGAAACTACTTCATCTAAAAAATGTAATGCCTCTTCTCCGTTTTCTTTGATGACGATAGTTTCAGTGTGAAGAACATCTTCAACCTGAAATGACAAAACCATTTGAGATATTTCATCATCATCAATAATCAATACAGGGTTGATTTCCATTAGTAGTAGTTTTTAAAAAATAAGACGGTTTGTTTGAAAAAATCTATGATAAAAATAGAACTTTTATGACGATTAATAAAGAAGCTTTTGTGAGTATTAATCGTCAAATTTTATGGTCAGCAGACTTAAAAGAAAGTATGTAAGACTAGTAATTATTCAATAAGCATTTAGATACATCCTGAAAGTGGTGCCTTTATCTACTTCACTTTCTACTTTTATTTTACCTCCATTACGCTCAATCATATTTTTGATGATATGCAATCCAATCCCTTTTCCTTCAGAGTCATCGTCAAAGCGACGAAAAGGTTTAAATAGTGCTTTTCCGTTTGCCTTCAGATCTATTCCTCTTCCATTGTCGGAAATGCTAAGCATCACACCCTGATTCTCCAGTTGTTTTGTCAGTAATTTGATGGCAGGAGTACGCTGACTACTTCGGTATTTGATTGCATTACTGAGAAGATTACGTATGATGCTATAAAGATATGTTTTGTTGTACTTGATGTTAGGTACTTTATCAAAATCACAGACAATCTGAGCACCACTTTCGTTGATCTTGGTAAGCAACTCGTTTTTGATGTCCTCCACAATTTCTTTAAAAATACAGGCTTCACCTTGTTGATTACCACTTTCCTGTGCTTCAATCATATCAATAAGGCCATTCAAGGTAGAGTCTAGTCGGTAAACTGTCTTGGAAAGTAAATGCAAAAGCTTCTCCTGGCTTTGATTATCTCCGGTTTCAAAAAGTTTTACAATGCTAAGCAAGTTTGCTACTGGTGCCCGCATGTCATGAGCAATAGCATAGACAAATTCGTCCAGATATTCATTGATCCTGATCAGCTCATTATTTTTGGTATGGAGTCTGATTTCTGCCTGTTTAATAGGAGTAATGTCTCTGGCGATAGCTAAAACACTTTGAGGACTTTCCATTTTTTGGTCAAATTCTGCTACTAATTTTACATAAAAATGTATAGGGTCCTTTTTACTGAATGTGGTGGTATAAAATTCGTCATTCACACCATTCTTGAGCACATTTAGAAATTTATCTTTCATCCTTTCACCTTCCGATTTGTCAAAGAGCTCAGCGCTATATTCATCAAAGTGAGTATAATTTCGGGGCTTTTTACGGAAAAACTTCTTTGCAGAATTATTGACAAAAAGATGATTGAGTTCAGGATCAAAGCGAATGATTATATCCGGTGTATTATTAAGAAGTGATTGTAGATTCCCTTCTGATCGCTTTAGGTCAGTGGCTAGTGACTTTAGTTGTTTGTTGGCATTGCGCAAATCCGTGATATCTACAAAAGTGATTACCAGGCCCGCACTGTTCTCGTCATCTTTACGATAAGGAATAATGCGTAGCTGATAGTAATTATCATTACGATTCTTCACTTCTTTTTCAATTACCTCCAGTTGCTTAAGGACAATTAGCAAATTTTTCTCAAAATGAAGATCCTTGAAGCTTTTATTCAGGTCAGTTAATGGCCGGCCTATATCAGTATCTCTGATTTTGAAATGTAAATTGACTGAGGGAGTAAATTTGCGGATATTCAGTTTCTCATCCAGAAATAGTATGGCTATATCAGTGCTTTCAAAGAGGTTGTTGATATCATGATTGAGTGTGGTGAGTTCTTCAATTTTGCGTTTTAGTTCTGAATTCACTGAAAAGAGTTCTTCGTTGGAAGATTGCAGTTCTTCATTGGTACTCTGGAGTTCTTCATTGGAAGAAAGCATTTCCTCATGGGATGCCTGTAGTTCCTCCCGGTTAGCTTCCAGTTCATGAGTGATGGCGATGAGTTCTTGTTTAGTATGCTTAAGTTCTGTTTCCAGATTACTGATATAATCCATAGAAACAACTTCTGCTGTAGTATCTTCGGTCACATGGGTAGTAGCAGATTCATCATTATGTTCCTTACCGAACTCTATCAAAAAATACAACTGATCTCGGCTATTGCTTTTCAGTAAACGAAATTTAATATCTGTAATGGATTCACTTCCTTCATTGCTAATCCTAATATCTTTTAAGTGCAAATTGTTTTTTCCTTCCTTCAGTTTAATAATACCGCTTTTGATGATAGACAAAAGATGAGGCGCCAGCATTTTATCCAAAGAAGAGCTCATTTCCTGTTTAGGTAATCGCAGATATTTGCTCAGTTCTCCGTGCAGATATACTACCTCCATTTTTTGGTTGACTACTATGGCAGCCGATACATAAACCTGCAATAGCAAGCTAACCATATCGTCCTCAAGACGAGGGAGATTGGATAGTTCTTTTTTAGGAAGGGCCGCTTTATAAAGACCCCGGCTGGGTAGATTAATATCACTATCAAATATCAGAGGATGTTGTTTTACCGAGGCTAAGTTTCGGTAAATCCTATTTTTACTATCTACCTTCTCAAAGCCGGTATCAGATTCGCCCATGTATTCATTGGCTCCCAGCATCACAAAGCCACCCGGCTTAAGGGCATAATGAAAAATGTTGGTGATCTGCTGTTGTGCTTCGGGCTTGAGGTAAATATATAAATTACGACAGGAAACCACATCCAGTCGAATAAAGGGAGGATCTTTTAAAAGATTATGCTTTACAAAGAGAAGCTTTTTGCGTATGGCGGAATTTATCGTATAAAATGATGATTCCTGAAGAAAGAAGCGATTGATACGTTCTTCCGACATATTTTTTAGTGCATCGGGAGGATAACAACCCTGACTGGCAAATTCAAGTGCGCTTTCGTCAAGGTCAGTGGCAAAAAGCTTGTAATCTACTTTGAGATGATGATCTCGTATATATTCTTCCATCAGGATGGCGATGGTATAGGCTTCTTCACCAGTAGAGCAGGCTGGTACCCAAATTCTTAGCTGTTCGTAAAGTTCTTTTTCCTGACAAAGTTGAGGTATTACGACTTGCTCAAAAGTGGCAAAGGCTTCCTTATCCCGAAAAAAATCAGTAACCCCAATCAAAGATTTTTTGTACAGTGTAAAAAGCTCATGCTTATGAGTCTGCAAATAATTAAAGTATTCTTTAGCACTTGACAGCCGGGTCAGCAGCATTCGT
This sequence comes from Catalinimonas locisalis, assembly GCF_038039535.1. Lineage (NCBI taxonomy): Bacteria > Pseudomonadati > Bacteroidota > Cytophagia > Cytophagales > Catalimonadaceae > Catalinimonas > Catalinimonas locisalis. Next base: position 7,632 of record NZ_JBBPHP010000058.1, read on the forward strand.
TTTTCAATTCGCCTGATCAGTGAATTGACTTTATAATGAATGAAGTCTACTCCGGAATATTCACTCAATAGCTCAATAATCTTTTGTACATGCTCTTTTTCTGAGGCTATGCTCAGCTCCTTATCTTTAGTTTTACCAGGCAGATTATCTTGTTCTACTTCTTTTAGCTTTGTTGCCATTTGCTCAGGGGGCATGATAAGATCGGCATATCCGGAAGAAATGGCAATTTGGGGCATATCAGAAAAAGTGGCTGATTCAGGACTTTGTACCATCACGATGCCTCCTGCTTCAGTAATGCTTCTTATCCCCAAACTACCGTCGGTACCCTTACCAGAAAGTAGAATACCTATTGCTTTATTTCCATAAGACTTACTTATATCAGAAAATAATGTGTCTATAGAATGGGTAAGGGCAATATGACCAGCATTAGGATTAAAGTAAAATGTATTCTGACGAATGTTAAGAATACGATCCATAGGCATTAAGTAAATCGTATCTTTCTCAATACTAACTCCATCAGCAGCGCGTAACACTGGTAAGGAAGTGTGCCTTGCCATCATTTCAGGTTCAATGGGTGCATGCTGCTGCGAAATATGTTGTATGATTAAGAAGCTCATACCGGGCTTATCGTGAAGGTGGGAGAATAGTGTTTTTACAGCTGCGTAACCTCCGCTGGAAGAACCTATACCTATCACATGAAAATTATGCATATGCCTTAAACAAATGAAAAAATGAGCATTCTATGAATATCTACTTTATAAAACATTAGCGATAAACACAATTTATTTTAATACTGAAAGTCAAAAAAATAAAATATGATGCTATAGCTTTTAACTACGCTTTCGTGGATAAGTTAGTTTTGTTCAAAAATAATCTGCTCTTATTTTCTGGTTATATCCAGTAAGGTATGGGCAAGATCTTCAGGTCTTTCTACTGCGATAGGGTTATCAGCTTCTATTACATGATTGGGTAAGAAGTGAAACTCAGCTGATTGTGGTGACTGTACCATTACTTTTCCACCCTCTTCATGTATCCGTATGCAGCCTTTGGCTCCGTCATTACCACCTCCTGAAAGTATGATACCTATTGCCTGCTCCTTTTTTTCCAGCGCCAGAGATTCAAAAAAAGTATCAATAGCCTGGTTTACTATATCCTCTTCTCTACGGTCTAATAGATAGAGGTGGTGATCCCATATTTTGACATACTGATTAGATTGAAGAAGATAGATATGGTCAGGCTGCATAATCATGCTATCACTGATGTATTCAATTTTGAGCTGAGTAGAAGGTGTTAGTATTTCTTTAAGCCGATTACTTTGCCGGCGGTGCAGATGCTGTACCACTACAAATGATAACCCGCTTTTGGTAGGTATCTGTTCAAAAAACCTTTTAAGTGGAGGTATCCCTCCCGCCGAATATCCGATACCTACTACGACAAAATCAGGTTCCATATTGGCTCAGTTAAAGTTTACTGCCTTGATATTATCTGAGAAGGCACAGGCTTTGATGAAAAATAGATCTGCTTGAGATACAGTAATATTTTAAAGTTAGTGATTTTAATCTGTCTTAATAAATTAGCTGATGACTATCTTTTTTGAAACAGTCATTCTATTGACAAAAAGTAGAGATGAGGCTTGAAGTTACAATATATACATCAACCTAAAAAAAATAGAACTGCAGGAAGATCAAATTGACTTGCAGCAATCCTAACGCTACTTATATTTGTATGCGTTATCAAGCACTTATTTTCTTGTTTTTAATCCGACTCCTAAACCCATAAACCTATGCTCAGAACTTTGCATCTCAGTACCTGCTTTATTATTTTGATCACCATAGCCTTAAATAGTTGCCAGGCATCTTCTAACCAGGAGCAGGAAGTTGCAGCCAGACAATTACCCATTCATATCATGGCCTATTATGTGCCTAGTGATGAGTATCCGCCAGAGAAGCTACCGCTTGATCAACTGAGCCATATCATTTATTCTTTTTCCAAAGTGGTAGAGGGTGAAATGGGCTTCACCGATGAAGAAGCTCCCGAAAAACTGCGCAGTCTCCTGGCTCAGAAAGATAATCATCCTCACATCAAATTTATGCTGGCCTGCGGAGGTTGGGGAGCAGGCGGCTTCTCAGATATGTCAGTGACTGCCGTAGGCCGTGAGAAGTTCGTCAAAAGTACCATCGCCATGATCAATGAATATCAGTTGGATGGCATTGATATAGACTGGGAATACCCGGCCATAGGCTCTGCCGGAATTGATTTCCGTCCTGAGGATAAACAAAACTTCACTTTGCTGATGAAAGAACTGCGCGAAGCCATGGATGCGGTAAACCCTGATCTGATCCTTACCTTCGCCTCAGCAGGTTGGCAGCGTTACTACGATCATGTAGAGCTTACTGAAGTGATGAAATATGCTGACTATATGAACGTAATGACATATGACGCAGTTGGTGGCACCACACCTTATACTGCCCACCACACCGGACTGGGCCTCATCACCGATGATGATGTTAAAGATCATCCTTTTTATACATATGTGCAGGAAAGAAGAGCTGATGCAGAAGAAGGAGCAAGTCTGTACCAGCCCCGTTCCGCGCAAAGGATCATCGATTACTGTATCGCCCAGGGCGTTGATCCGCAGCAGATCGTCATCGGAGGGGCATTCTACGGCAGAGCATGGAAAGGCGTGCCACCTGAGAATAACGGACTTTATCAACCGAATAAAGGCGTCCACACCGGATGGGCAGGCTACAAAGATATACGTAAAGCGTACGAAAATAAGAATGGCTTCACCCGTTACTGGGATGAGACCGCCAAAGCCCCTTATCTCTATAACCCTACGGATAGTATTTTCATCTCCTACGATGATACACTATCGCTGAAACTTAAAACCGAGTACGCCATTGAAAAGGATTTGGGAGGCATTATGTTCTGGCAGCTTACTAACGATACGCAGGAAGACAACAGTCTGGTGGACGCCATCTACAATGCTGCAACCCAGGAGCAGGTAGTGGCTGGTAAGGAATAAACTGAGTTAACAAAATAACAGGAGATTCTATTTTAACTAAATAAGACTGCCTTTACCATCATTTAAAATGTCATGCTCTGCGTATGTGAATCGTCTGTTTTCTTCAATGCTTAAATCAGGATTAGAAAAGGTGCTTCAAGGTGTTCAGCATGACTATTGGGAGCGGATGTTGTAATTATTTTGCATAATGGCTACTTCCAGATTTCAGAGGAGTACTTTGACACATCTCTGCCAGATTGCCAAAACCCTTTCAAGCAAATAGTATAATGGTGTAAGAGGACTTGTAGTCTTAAGGCTATTGTACTTAATAGTGAAAGCCGGGTTCAAACATTGAGCGTTTTGTAAACATATGCTACCTTTAAAGAGTAGAGCATAAAACCACTTGTATTGATATATTTTTTTTCAATTCTGCCAATTCTTCTGCTGGTTGTAGTATCTCTCATCAAGGGAGTGAAAGAGGCGGTGATGACTGCTTTTGTAGTTACTATCCTTCTTTTCTTTTACTGGGGAGCTGGAATCACCCATTTTATTGGTACCCTTACAGTGTCGCTCATTACTACCCTTAATATTCTGATGATCGTCTTTGGCGCGGCCTTTTTGTATAATATCATGGATAATTGTGGGCTCATCAAGCGTATTACACATTCTATTGATGAACTGCATCCCTCCAAAGAGATCAGGTTTTTTCTAATCGCCATTTGTCTGACTTCTTTTTTTGAAGGTGTAGCCGGTTTTGGAACTCCGGGAGCGATTGTGCCCCTGCTTCTGATTTCAATGGGCTTTGATGCCGTATTTTCGGTGGCGGTAGTTTTATTATTTGACGGGCTTTTTGCCCTCTTTGGTGCGGTAGGAACTCCATTGAAGATAGGTATGCAGCTTCCTTTACAGTTGAGTGATGCTCAGGTAAATTTGATAGGTACGATTTCGGCAGTGATAGGCGTACTGATGATGGCGGTACTTTTGCTGATAATCTTCCAGATGTTTCGCAAAACCCACTATCCGTTACAGTACAAGTCAAAAATCTTTGTGCTGTACCTTTTCTTTGCGCTGCCTTTCTGTGTCTTTGCTTATCTGATTACCGATATGGCGACGATTCTGGCTTCTTTACTCATGTTAGTGCTTTCCGTCTTTTACCTGAAGCCCAAAGCAGTGAAGATTGACTATCAGCCCTGGCTGCCTTATGTTTTTCTGGCTTTTCTGCTCATCCTACCTAAGTTTTTCATGCCCCTAAGCCGCTGGATAGGCTGGGATATTACTTTCATCAACTTATTTGATACCGGCATTGAGACAATTTTTAAACCTTTGCAGTCTCCCATGATTCCTTTCATTATCGTAGGTTTAGGTGTGGCCTGGTTTTATAAAAATAAGAACCTCCAGGCTAATATTGCCTTGAAAAAATCCTTAACGGTTTTTGTCGTGCTTTTTCCTTCCATAGCTGTAGCCCAGCTCATGATTTATTCCGGTGTAGAACAACCTTCTATGATCAGCTACATTGCCCAAATGTTGGGAAATTTAGGAGAATTGTATCCGGCTTTTGCTCCATTAATAGGCGTTATAGGGGCTTTTATTACCGGCAGTACTACCATATCCAACATTGTATTTGCACCATCCCAACTGGAAACTGCACAGCTCATTGGTTTAGATACTGAGGTAATACTTTCCCAGCAATTGATAGGAGCGAGTCTCGGTAATGCGGTTTCTTTATTTAACATTATCGCAGCTGCCGCTATCGCCAATCTGCAGAATTATAAAGCCGTATTGCAGAAAACCTTGTTTCCGGTACTGGCAGGCGCTTTGTTGGTAGCTATAATGGGAATGGCACTGATGGGCTGGATGTAAAAAACATCAAAGTTGTTCAATGAGAAAAGCAATTGTGATTTAATTAGTTGGATAATTCAAGGCTACAAATTCACTCAGCACAGAAGTCTAATATAGTCGTAAACTTCTTGAATCTATCCCAAAATTACCCATCAATAAATATAGAAACCCAATTACTATTTCAGTTTTTTTGGACATCATTGTGATATGCTACATATGTACGTAATGGCTGTTCTTATGAGTAAATTATAGATGAGTTCGGCTTACCTTGATGCCTGTTGAAATTAACTTTTGAGCAAAATCGTGATGATAATTGCTCTTCTCAAAACTGGCATTAATAGGGATACACATGAGAGTTTTAACGATTGTTCTGGTCATTATCACTTCAAATTTGGCATTTGCACAGCATGAAGTGCTACAAAGTGTAGATTCAGCGTTTAAAGCAAAAAATTACAGGCAAGTGATAGATGCTACCCAAGCTTATTTACAGGAACATCAACAGTTAGATTCAGTGCAGCTTCAGTTGTTGCATCTAAAATCAAGAGCGTACCGATATATTCAGGAATACGATTCATCCTTTTATACTTTCGTAAATATATTCAACAAATATCCTTCTGACCGACTGACACTTATTCATTTAGGATATGTGTTTGGTGAGGCTGGAAATTATTACACCGCTTTTTATTTTTTAGAGAAATTGAGAAAATATCATCCTGAAGACCCAGTAGGTACACTCAATTTATCCTATTACAATAATGGTTTAGGGATGCACGAAAAAGCGATCGCTTATGCTGATAGTACTTTACAGATGACTCAGGATTCTCTAACTATTGGCGCAGCCTGGAATAACAGATGTTTTGCCAATATTCAGTTGGGAAATCTTATTGAGGCTATTAAGGAATTAAAAACTTCTTTGTCATATTACCCTCTGAATTCGCATGCTTATAAAAATCTGGCTTTAATACATATTGAAACTCAAAACCATGAGGAAGCTTGTAATGCTCTAGAAATGGCTAGAATGTTGGGGGGAGTCAATATTACACGTGAGCTGAGAAAAGAATACTGTCACAATGTAGTGGGAGAAAAAGAATCAGAAACCAAACCAACCAAAACTTCAAAACACTCAGGCGAATAGGAATTAATTATAAATGCAGAGAGAATCATCAGTCAGCATTTGTATGACACAAACAGATGACTTAATTATAGAAAGGCTTTTTCAAACTATAGCAGTGCTTAGCTTAGGCTTGATCGGATTTTGTAATACTTTTCCCACTTTGATCCAATAGATTCCTGCCAATACGAAATGTAGTTCATCATACCAATAGTTTGGAACTGTATTGTCCATAAGTTTCCATATTGTAAGCCCTAAGGGTAATGTGGTTAGTCCAAAAACCAGGATGAGATATGCAGTATTTACTGGAAGTGTTCGCGCTTTTAAGCTAGCAATGCCAAGCAAAATTGCACTTACAAAAACGGGTAGAATACTAGGTCCTACATAATTAAATACTTGCTGGGGAAAATCAACTTTACACAAAGATAGAATTGTACCTATAGTTCCAACGATAGCAGCGAGCGTACCAATACCACCAATGATCAAGCCAGGAATTGATAATGCTTTGTACTTAGAATTTAGAAGTTGATACACACCCAACAAAGCGTACCCTATCAACACCACACCTCCAAAATAGGCGGGTCCGGTAATTCTTAAAGCAGGAGAGTTTGCTACCTGATAGCTGGTATGATCTTCCAGAATACCATAGGCAAAATCAAATACGTAGTATAATATCCAAAGGATACCACCAATAAATGCAGACCATCCGTATGAGTATTGGGATTGGGTTACTTTTCTACTGTACATTTGTACAAGGATTAATTTTAAAATAATTATGAAGAATGTATAATACAAAAGTAGTTTCTATCCTTGTTGACTGAAATACCCCCTAAAAAGTAGATGGCCTACCGTATGCACGGTATTTATTGGTATATGAGTATCAGCTGGGAATTTCTTATGCTTGAGATTGAACTGAAAAAATGGCTATCTTAAGCTGAGTTTTTTTTCGCATACATAAGATGACTTATATCAGCAGCATACATTTTATGCAAAACGCTTATTACTTATTTATAACTATTATCCTTTTCCTACAAGGTTGCGCTTTTCAATCATCCGAGAACGACCACCTGCCACTCCTTACAGTTTCGGAAAACCAAAGATATCTTGAACATCAGGATGGAACACCTTTCTTCTGGCTGGGAGATACCAGCTGGGGTATGTCAGAATGGCTCAACAAAGAAGATGTTGACATTTATCTAGATCAACGCAAAGCTCAGGGCTTCAATGTATTGCAGATTTGTCTCTTCTGGGGAAAGAGAGAAGACGATCCGGTAAACTTTACTACAAATCCTGAAAATGCCTATGGACATCAGGCTTTTAGAGAGATTGATGGCAAGCCTGATCCAACGCAGCCTAAGATAGTGGAAGGTGGTAGTCCTGACAATCCTAATGATTACTGGGATCATGTAGATTATATTGTTCAGGCAGCAAAGGATAGAAATATGATACTTGCGGTACTTCCGGTCTGGGGCAGAAGATACGTCAATGCCAGTCATGGTAAATTCTCATCGGCAATATTTGGTCTAGAAGATATGCGAGCCTATGGCAAATTCTTAGGAGAAAGATATCGTGATGAAAATCACCTGATTTGGGTTATGGGTGGAGATGTGAAGGCTGATGCACAAGGAGATTATCTGGGGCATTACCGTGCGATGGCCGAAGGTATTTTGCAGGGTATTACTCAGGAATCAGTAGACTGGAATCAGGAATCTCCACTCTGGGATTATGTCCTCATGACTTATCATCCTGACGGGGCTCCTTATCTGAATTCTTCCGATTGGTTTCATAAAGATGTCTGGCTGGATTTCAATATGATTGAGACATTCACCAATGTTAATGATGTTTATGCGGCCGTAATGGAAGATTATGCACTTAGCGACCCCATTAAACCTACTGTAATGGGTGAACCTGGCTATGAAGGTTTTCCAATCAAAGATACGGATTCTGTAATATCTGCTGTACAGATGCGCAGGCAGGCTTATCAATCTATGTTTGCCGGAGCAGCAGGTTTTACCTACGGAGGTTTTCGTGATGCGCTGAATAATGGGCCACTCTTTAGTCCATTCAAAGGCTGGCAAAAATTGATGAATATGGAAGGGGCAGTGACATTGATAAAACTAAAAGAATTTTGTGATTCTTATCATTGGCCTGACTGGAAACCGACACAGGGGGTGATGAGCCAGGAAGAAGGCGCCGGGGAGTTAAGAAAAGTGGCAGTTAATGTAGGTGACCGCAAGGAACTTTTGGTGTATTTCCCTGATAATTCAGCAGCAAGTCTAAATATCACTCATAGATTTCCATCGGGTAGCATTATAGAAAAATTGTGGTATAATACAGTAAGTGGAAATTATCAGGATGGAGGACAGATCAATAACATTCAGGAAGAAATTATTCTGCAACCTCCTGGCAGCTGGACAGATGCCGTACTGATTTTGAGAGAAGGCTAGAATCCAGCATTTGTTATTAGCTGCGGATTGATGAACATTTACTTTGTGATCAAGTCTAAGGAAGAATTTGATGGCTTGAGCAGCTCAAAGTAACCATATCATTATATTTTATTTGCTTATTTTTAGATTTCAACCCAATCTCCACAATTAATCACTGTAAGATGAACGGTCCTGATAAGCATACTATCTTTCCTCTTAAAGATTATAAACGGCTCTGTTTTTTAAAAAATATCATTCAGAATCCTAACATTATCATTGGTGATTACACCTATTATGATGATTTTGAAAATGTTAATAATTTTGAAAAGAATGTAAAGTACCTTTTTGATTTTTCAGGCGATAAGCTCATCATTGGTAAGTTTTGTATGATTGCTTCTGATGTCACTTTCATCATGAACGGTGCAAATCATCTAACCGATGCTGTTTCTACTTATCCATTTGCGATCTTTGGAAATGGCTGGGAAGGAGCTATGGAAGGTAAATCATACCCATATAAGGGAGATACGGTGGTGGGAAACGATGTGTGGATGGGATATAAAGTAACTGTAATGCCCGGCGTAAAGATTGGGGACGGTGCTATCATTGCATCTCAATCCGTAGTAACCAAAGATGTAGCATCCTACACTGTGGTTGGTGGAAATCCTGCAGTTGAGATTAAAAAGCGCTTTACAGAAGGACAAATTCAAAAATTATTAAAGATTCGTTGGTGGGACTGGGATATAGAAAAGATTAGTCAAAATGTGCAATACCTCAGCGCCAATGATATCCACAAGCTGGAAGAAATATCACAAACATTAAATTGATTTTTTAAAATAGGCCGCAATTCAGCTTTTTTTAAGTAGGCAAAATTTAACCTGAGAAATAATTCAAGAATCTATGTCAAATATCAACATTGCAGTTGCACAGTTTGAGCCAAAGGATGGGGATAAAGCTTATAATTTATCTGTCATAGAAAGACTTACTAAAGAAGCTAAAGGCCAGGGTGCGGATGTGGTATGCTTTCATGAGCTTTCGGTTACTGCCTATACATTCCTGAAAGACTTAGAACAGAAAGAACTTTTAGACTTAAGTGAGCAGGTTCCGGAAGGGAAAAGTTGTCAGCAACTGATTAGAATTGCTCAAGAAAATGATGTATATATCCTGGCCGGGCTGGTTGAAAGAGATGGTGACCAACTGTACAACACGTACATTTGTGTAGACCAAAACGGCCTGATTGCAAAGTTTAGAAAAATCCACCCTTTTATCAGCAAGTACCTATCAGCGGGTGGGGAGTATGCTGTATTTGATATCAAAGGTTGGAAATGTGGTATACTGATCTGCTATGATAATAATGTCATTGAAAATGTAAGAGCTACTACCTTGCTGGGAGCTGAAATCATTTTTGCGCCACATGTTACCGCCTGCACACCCTCAGCAATGCCCGGCCGGGGATATGTAGAAGATAAGCTTTGGGAAAACAGAAAGGAAGATCCGGTTCCACTCCGGCAGGAGTTTGATGGTCCGAAGGGAAGAGGCTGGTTATTGAGATGGCTTCCTGCCCGTGCTTATGACAATGGCGTATATTATGCTTTTACCAATCCCATTGGCTACGACGGAGAGCATTTAAAGAATGGCAACTCCATGATTCTTGATCCTTATGGTGAAATTCTGACCGAAATCAAAAGCTTTGATGATGTGGTTTCAGTGGCGACAATTACCCGTAATAAACTTACGCTTGCAGGTGGATATCGTTACCGCAATGCCCGTAGGCCAGAGCTTTATCGTGAAATAATAGGCGCAAGTCATCAATCAGAAACGAAGCCTGTATGGATGAAAAATAAGTAGAAGGTCTACATTTTGATTGCTCAAATGATAAAAATAAATATTTACATACAATTTATGTAAAGACCATAACAATAACTGGTTTTACTTTCTTTCTGTACTCCTGTTGCCCAAGGCCTTACTTAAAGGAGCACCACTTTTCTGTTCAGGCTGATAGTTGATTTTAAGAAACTCAGAAAGGGTAGGGGCTATCTGGTTGGTGTAGTATTGACCTTCCAGTGATTTTTTGTCAAGAGACGGACTGTCTGGCCCCATCACTGCTATCCAAACCTGATCAGAACCTATCACATCTTCTCCATGACTCTTCCAGGTATCCAGGGGTTCGGTGCCCCTTCCATGATCAGTAGTAATGATGAAAGTTGTCTTGTCTTTGTAGTGATCAGAGGACTGAACATAATCCCATAACTCGCTGATAAACATGTCAGTACGATGGGCTGCTTTAAGGTATTCATCATATTTGCCATCGTGGGCAAAGTCATCAGTTTCACCATAAGCTACATATAATACTCGTGGTTGTTCTCTCTTTAAGTATTCCAAAGCGTAATGATGGGTGAAGGTATCAAAACGTACCGTTGGCCAGTGTCCCGGCAGCTGAGGTTGCAAAATGTTAAGGTGTTTTTCCAGATCAGAAAGTGATGGGCCCTCAGCGTTTTCATAGCCTGCATTCACAGGTATACCCGACCTTTCTTCATTGATGATATAAGGAAATACATCCCAGGAACCAAAAGCAGCAACCTGATTCTCAAATCCATTCTGCTGATTGATAAATTCTAATATGGTATGATTGGGATTAGGCTTCTTGTCATTACTATCAATACGTTCGTCACCGAAGCCACTCAGAATTTCATTATAACCCGGATATGAAAACCAGAAAGAATTAGTCAGGTTTACATTTGAGTTTTCATGGCGGTTGCCATAAAGCTGTCCTTTTTGTTCAATTACATCAGTAAAAAAAGGCATTAATGCTTTCCTTCTATCTTCCTGGTCATTTTTCCAAAACAAACTTTTAAGTTCACTAGTATCGCTTACATAATCAGGATGGGCGATTAATTTAAGATCAGCCCCGCCGAATACTTCCTGCCAGCGCAGACCGTCAAGGGTAATGAGAATGATGTTTTCCGTAGAATTTTTCTGTTGGGCGAAGGAAGTAAAATGGATAAAAATTAATAGAAAATTAACATATAGCAGCTGCCTTAACAGCGCTTTACATAGATTAGGTGACATATATGAAGCTGTTTATGGTTTAATGGAAAAGCTCAACTTTTATTAGAGACTTTATTGTGCCTTAATCATTCAATAGACATCAATATATCTGAAATTTTGCTTGAAAGGAATACTCTGAATAGCGCTGAACATATTTCATCCCGACTTCATCTAAAATTAACATGCAGTTGATTGAAAAAGATAAATAGCTTACAAGCACACAGGTGAGGCTGGTTTCAGTACGTGGTTTAACTTCTGAGATCCTCAATCTCCTCAGCTTTGAGCGGTAAATATTCGCCAAGCTTACGGCTCCCTTCATCAGTAACTAAGAAATTATCTTCTATACGAATACCTCCAAAGTCCCGTATGTTGTTCAGTTTTTCATAATTGATAAAATCGCTGTACTTTTTTTCTGCCTGCCAGCGGTCAATAAGATCCGGTATGATGTATATGCCCGGTTCTACAGTGATTGTATTTCCGATTTCCAGGGCTTTGCCCAGACGCAATGATTTGAGTCCGAAAGCTTTACTTTTTTGAATGGATTCATTGTAGCCCACATATTGTTCTCCCAGGTCTTCCATATCATGAACATCCAGTCCAATCATATGCCCTAACCCACATTGAAAAAACATAGTATGTGCACCAGCCGCTACTGCCTCTGTAGGACTTCCTTTCATAAAGCCAAGGTTTTTTAAACCGGTAACTAGTCTTTCGGATGCTAAAAGGTGAATATCCCGGAAAAGCTTAGCGGGATGTAATGCCTGCACTGCATGTTCATAAGCGTCCAGTACAATGTTGTACATATCTTTCTGTAGGGAAGAGAATTTTTTACTTACCGGAAACGTTCTGGTAAGATCACCGGCGTAGTGCATTGTGTTTTCAGCTCCGGCATCCATTAATATCATATTGCCTTCCTTTAGTGTGTTACCGTAATAATGATTATGCAATGTTTGCCCATTGATAGTCAGAATGATAGGGTATGCAATGTCACCTCCGGCAGAAATCGCTTCACCTCGCACTTTACCAACCAGTTCAAACTCTTTCATCCCTGCTTTTGCAGATTGAATGGCCAACAGGTGCATTTGATTGGAGATGTTTACTGCGTTCTCCATTTCATTCACTTCTTCATTGCTTTTGTATGCCCGCTGAGCAATGACAGCATGAATAAGCTCCTCAGATACCTGTAAGTCTACCTTAGGCAAAGGTATTTCTAGTAGATGATGAATTTTTTTTACCCTTTCTTCTCGATAGGGTGGTAAGAATCTGATCTTACGTGATTTTTGTTGAGCAGTCCGTAGATAATTTTTTAAATCCTTGGTGGGTTCAGAATTTTGTATTCCTGCTCGCTCTGCTCTTTCTGCCACAGAAGGTAGTGGTCCTGTCCAGATGATCTGGTCCATAGATACGTCATCGCCAAAAAGAATTTCTTTCTCTTCGTCAAGATCAATCAACAAGGCAAGCTCGGGTATATCTATTCCGGTATAATAAAGAAAAGTGCTATCCTGACGAAAAGGATACCAGTTATCCCGAAAATTCATACTACTTTCGTCATTTCCCAGTAACAATATCAGTCCATCCTGAAACTGCTCTCTTAGTATTTTTCTTCTTTTCTGGTAGGTTTGGGTGTCAAATCTTTTTAAACTGCTCATCGGGTTGTGGTATTTAAAAATTATTCAAAATATTATTAAGGCAGCTCGTAAAATCGCCATTTTGTTTTGAAGTTTTTCTTAGGGGATTCGTTTAAAAGTATCGCTCTTAGCATTTCTACCGGCATAGCATTTTCACGTAATACCGCATCATGGTATCCACGAAATGTCATCTTACCACTATCTACCAGTTCTTCTTTTAATGCTTCAAATTGCAAACCACCTATCATATAAGCCAGTTGATATAGAGGGCTATAACCTCCTTCAAATGAACGTCTTACTTCTCCCTCAGCATTGGCTCTTTCATGACCTACTCGTTCAACCAGAAAATCTATGCACTGTTGTGGTGACCACTCTCCCAGATGATATTTAAGTGAAAAAATGATTCTTGCACAACGATGCATCCTCCAGAATAACATGCCTATCCTGTCTTCTGGTGTCTCAGGAAAACCAAGGTCCCAAAGTAATCTTTCCCAATACAAGGCCCATCCTTCTATCCAGAAAGGAGTATAAAAACTACGATAAGCTTTGTGACGGTTATTCATAAAAAACTGCAAACCATGTCCGGCAATAAGTTCGTGATGTACGGTTGATCTGGAAAAATGTGGATTGTTGCCTCGCATACTCATCAACTTATCCTTGTGGCTCATGGTGTTGGTAGGGTAGGAGATAATAATCGTTTCCCCTCCCAGAAAGAAAGGGTTAATCAATTGTCTTTCCGGAGACATCATCATCATTCGCCAGCTTTCTTCCGCCAAAGGAGGTATGGTAATCAGTTCGTTTTCCTTTAAGAAATCAACAGATTCATTATAAAGCCTTAGTATTAGTTCAGGCTGCTTACCAGGGGGAACGTAGCTGTTTTTTACTTTTTCCAATGCCGCATGCCAGTCATTTCCAAAACCTAATTCTTCTGAAGCTTGGAGCATTTGTTCATCACACCAGGCAAATTCAATATTAGCAATTTCAATAAGCTCTTCGGGCGTGTAGGGAATCATTTCATTCTCCAGTTGACGAATGATTTCTTCTCTTCCAATAGGATTTCCAACAATGCCACTACTATCTCTTTGCTGGCTACTGATAACTTTAGATTTCTTATTCAAGCTATCTATATAAGTTGAGAATAAAGAGTCAGCAAGATGGTATGGCTGTTCTACCCACCAGCTAAACATCGGATCATAGCCGTGATAAAAATCATAAATATCCTGCATTGCTTTTTGCAGGTCATTTACTACTTCTATAGCTGGTTTAGCCAGTCTGCTATCCAGACTATCTTTTTTAGAAAGATTGGCAATTGAAGTTTGTAATAAAGTGGATAGCGAATCAACTTTAGCTGCTGTTTCCTGGGCATTCAGACTTTTGCCTCTTCGTCTTTCCTGGTTAATATCATATACTATTGAAGCAAAAGCAACCCAGTTCTTTGCGTTATTTATCTCAGTCAACTGGTCGTTTAATGCATTGAGGTTTTCTGCAAGTTTTTTGCGAAACAATAAATAATCAACGCTGCTGCCAGTAGTAAGTTCATTAAAATTTATCCTTTCCAACTGATCAAGATAATCTTGCATTAGGCTTTGCAAACGGTTGATTCTTTCCGGAGAGGTATTAATGTTATAAAAACGAGATAGAATACCATAATCTGACTGGTAGGGTACCATCAGATTATTTATTTCACTTGTCTGATGATAAAGGTTTTCTGCATTGATGTTTTGAGCAGAGACAGGAAGACTTAATAAAGATAGCAATAACAATAAGGTGATATGTTTCATAGTCCATTGATTAGTAGAAGCAGGTGACCAAAGACAAGTTTAAGTAATAAATTTTTCAAAATGGAATTTTGATTATGCAGTACTATTTCAGGGAATAACACTCAGTATTGGGTCTCCATAGGAGAACTATTATATTGTAAATAATGAATCAAATCAGCAGTCTAATAAACGCATCTTTTTAGAAGCTGATGATAAAACAAAACATTGATCTCTTAGTAAAAACGAACCACACCATTAAGGATGAAAGCATTTACTAAAACAAAATATGGAGGACCTGAAGTACTTCAATGGGAAGAAGTAGAAAAACCCTTACTGAAAGATGACCATATTCTGGTCAGGGTCATGGCGAACTCAGCCAATCCCGCTGATTGGCATATTCTCAGGGGTAAACCTTTTTTTGCAAGATTTTCATTCGGATTGCTCAAGCCTACAAATAAGATTCCGGGCGCTGATTTTGCAGGTATAGTAGAAGAAGTAGGTAAGGATGTAAAGCATTTTAAGGTTGGCGATCGAGTAATTGGTGAGTCTAGTAGAGGGTGCTTTTGCAGAGTACATCAGTGTAGTAGCTAAAGTTTGTGGCAAAATGCCTGAAGGAAAAAGTTTTGCTGAAATGGCGTGTGTACCCATCGCCGGACTAACTGCTTTGCAGGCACTTATCAATCATGGTCAGCTCAAAGAAGGAGAATCAGTATTAATCAACGGTTCTTCAGGAGGTGTGGGACATTTTACAGTGCAAATAGCAAAAGCCCTTGGAGCAGTAGTAACCGCGGTATGTTCCAGTAAAAACATTGAATTTGTTAAGTCACTAGGAGCTGATCAAGTGATTGCTTACGATACAGAAAACATCCACAATCATCAGGAAAGATATAACCTCATAATAGATGTGCATGGCAACCTTTTTCATAAAGACTACACACGTATGGGAGAACGAGGAGTCATGGTAGGTTTTACTACATTGAGTCATATGATATTTTTACTCTTGAAAAGAGCTATAAGTAAATTTCCTCTACACATATTTACAGCTGAAGCCAACTTCAAAGATCTAGAGACATTATCATCTTTGATTCAAAATGAAAAAGTCAAAGTACACATAGACAAGACTTACCCTTACCAAGATATTCCAAAAGCCATAAGTTATATTGAATCCATGCACACCAGAGGAAAAGTCGCCATGGTTTGGGAAGCCGACAAAACAGAGGTTAATACAAAAAGTAAAACCACATCTTACTAAAAGATTTATTTTAAATTAGGAAAGTTTCATATTAGAATTTCCGCGAACGACTCCACCAGCAACCAAGATTGGATAATATTGATTGGAGTAATTAAGGTGACACTATTAGTTTATACTATTGCTTTGTAGCAAGATACTCGCTTCTGAAGCAAAGTCTCAGACTTTGCCACATACATGATTTCAGTTTTGAAGACTGAAACCAGTTTTTAGTTTAATGTAAATAATTCTTCATATTTATTATGTGAAAAGAACTTTTCTCCGAAAAGAATAGACAATCCTCAGATATTTAAATTACGTGATCCTTCAGGCAAATTCTGTAATTTTTAGTAGTACATTCGCTTAATTTTTTGACTAGTTGATAAGCATTGTTGACTTAATACCATGTACTATGCAGTTGCTGGTTGACTTACAGCTCCCTCTAACCGATCCAGTTCAAAAATTCACGATAATCTTATTGGTTATCCTGTTTGCTCCACTTTTATTTACCCGTTTTCGCATTCCGGGAGTGATTGGTTTGATACTGGCTGGTACTATTATAGGTCCCCATGGGCTGAATATTTTAGAACAAGGTGAAACAACACTCTTTGGCACCGTCGGGCTGTTGTATATCATGTTTGTAGCTGGATTGGAAATTGACCTGAATGACTTTCGTAGAAACCGCAGGAAGAGCTTAGGATTTGGTGTATTTACTTTTTCCATTCCTTTGCTTATTGGTACCCTGGTGGCGTACTATTTACTTCAATATCCCTTGCGGTCATCCTTTTTGTTAGCCAGTATGTTTGCTACCCATACTTTGATTGCCTATCCCATCGCAAGCCGACTGGGTATAACGCGCAATGAGGCAGTTACAGTGACAGTGGGAGGCACTATGATTACCGATACGGCAGCGCTGATGATATTAGTACTGATCACCGCCTCAGTAAGCGGTACACTGAATACTTTTTTTTGGATACAGTTATGCGTATCAGCTGGACTTTTTACACTCTTGGTGCTCTGGGGTTTTCCAAAAATTGCCCGCTGGTTTTTTAGAAATGCCGAACAGGATGGGGTTGTCCAATATATCTTTACACTTATGATGGTTTTCTTAGCCGCCTTTCTAGCTGAACTAGCTGGTCTGGAACCTATCATAGGAGCATTTTTAGCAGGCCTGGCACTAAACAGATTGGTACCTCATACTTCAGTTTTGATGAGTAGAATTGAGTTTATCGGTAATGCGCTCTTTATTCCATTCTTCTTAATTGACGTAGGTATGCTGGTAGATTTTGGCGTAGTGTTTCGTGGCCCGGAAGCGCTGCTAGTTGCCGTAACACTTACAGCGGCAGCATTACTTAGTAAATGGATAGCTGCCTATTTCACACAACGAGCCTTTGGCTTTACTTCACTGCAGCGAAATGTGATATTTGGACTCAGCAGCGCCCACGCTGCAGCTACCATTGCTATCATACTCATCGCTTACAATTTAGAATTGCTGGATGAAAATGTGCTGAACGGTACAGTAATTCTGATACTGGTCACCTGTATGGTAAGCTCTTTCGTTACCGATAGGGCGGGCAGAAAATTGGCAGTAGAAGCACACAAACCTCCGTTAGCATATCAACAGCAGGAAAGAATACTAGTGCCAGTAGCTAACCCTGCCAATATGGAACAACTTATTGACCTGGCAGTGATGATCAAGCAGAAGGATGAAAGGATTCCTGTTTACTCACTTTCCGTAGTACTTGATGATGAAGGGGCTAAAGAGAACTTGTGGCAGAATCAGGCTTCTTTTGAGAGAGCACAAAAATATGCAACTGCTGCAAACCAGATGATTCATCCTATCTCAAGAGTGGATTTGAATGCTTCCAGTGGGATCACCAGGGCATCCAAGGAAATAAATGCTACTAAAATTGTGATGGGATGGAATGGTAATTTGAGTGCTAAGGACAGATTATTTGGCAGTGTGCTGGATCATGTAGTTACGGATACTGAACAGGAAATTCTGGTAGTTAAGCTTCTTCATCCACTAAATACGTTCAAAAGGATTGTATTATTGGCAGCCCCCCATGCTGAAGCTGAACAAGGATTCAGTACCTGGGTGACTACCCTGCATAGGTTGTGTAGCCAGACCTCTGGTATTTTACATTTTTATGGAAGTGGGAACACAGCTCAAGCCATAAGGCAGGAGCTTCAGCTAAGTAATTCAAGCATACAATTCATTGAAAATAACCTTAGTGGGTTGAAAGAATTGGCTTCCCTAGCCAGCATAATCACAGCACAGGATCTATTGGTGGTGATAAGTACCCGAGATAATACTGTTTCTTATAATTCTTCAGTAGAAAAAATTCCTTCAGTGTTATCCAGTAACTTTCGTGAAGCTAGTTTTATTGTAGTCTATCCTAAACAGGGGATAATATCATCATTTTTCAAATGATGATGTCTGTTTAATCCCAAAATTAAAAATTATGAATAAGCAGCTCTGCTGGTTACTACTAGTTAGAAGAGAAAATGAAAGTATAACTAAAGATAAACCCATCAAAGAGCAGTAACAGTAATATACATTTAAGGAATTTGAGTAGAGAAAATTTATATAACTTATAACTCTATTAAATCAATAGATTAAGTATATATTTGTTTATTAATTTTAATAAATGAAAATATTAATACTTCTGTTTGCTTATTTTGAGCTTTTTATTCCCGTTTCGGTAAGAAGTCAGCACTTAGAAAAAGGTATTGAAGTTCAGAAAATTTTATGGTTAAGATATTACAATAAAGTTTCACTGGCGGATCAATGGCAAGTGAATACAGAGATAGATACCAGATGGTTCGTTTTTTCTAATAGACAACATCAATGGCTTATACCAAGAATAACCTTACATTATCAAATAAAAGAAGCTCATGATGTGGGGGTTGGAGGAGCATATTTTTTACAGGCACTTCCTCAAGATGAGAATCAGACAGTGAAAAGCATCAGGCCGGAAATTAGACCACATCAGGAATACAATCTTTATCAGTATTTAGGTGAAGTAAAAGTAAGTCACCGATACAAAATTGAAGAAAGGTTCTTCCTGAAGACCACTGAAAATAATGCAGCTTTTAATTTTCGTTTTAGGTATAAAGTTCAGACTCAAATTCCCATAACAAAAAAGGAAAATCATTACCTTATATCCTTGATAATATTTGATGAGGTCATGTTCAATGCAGGCAAAGATATCTTTTATAATATATTTGATCAGAACCGTATGTATGCTGGTGCTCTGGTGAAGTTATCTAAGCACTGGTCAACAGAAATAGGCTATATGAACTGGTTTCAGCAACGTACATCCGGAAAGGAGTTTTATATCAGACATATTGCCAGATTTTCTGTAGCGCATTCAATCTAATGTTCAAGGTACCTAATGAGTTCGCTTATTCGGTCAGGATATCAAACTTCAAGAAAGTTAAATAATAAGCCTCAGGGAATACCGATTGTGCAACAGCCATAGACGTATTTCTCACCCTTATCAGTATAATGCATATATGCTTATATTTATTTGACCCTGAATTTAAACGAGTAGTTCAGGCCAATCATACTAAGCATTTGTTTCTCAACCCCCATGGGTTGGATGACATGATGATAGAACACCGAGAACTGGAGCAATGATTTGTTATTCAGCTTTTGCTCAAAGCCCCAGTTCAAGTCATAAGTGCCAGGATACCAGCTGCCTTTGTCTGTTTTGATGGATGCTTCCGCTTCGGTAGCATTGAGTTCATCTTCGTATTTGTATTCAAACCGCTGCTGCATATAATAATGCGGCGACACCCCTGCAGAAGCAAACAGATACCTGTTTTTACTGATGGGATGATGATACTTGAGATGGACCGGAACAAGAAGCATCATCAAGCTCATACCTGCTATAGGCATATTGTATGCCTGTTTCTATGCTCCAGGCATGTGACAGGATAAATTCTGCCATCATGCCAGCCGCCCATCCGGGTTCATCGGCTACTTCATCGGTAAGAAGCTGAAAGCCTCTCAGCATTGGACCGTACTGAAAGCCTATGCCCTGCATATTGTGCTTTTCAATGTCTCTCAGCACTTTGGCCGGTACGCGTTGGCTGCTTTTTTTCCTTACTTTCTCCCTTTGGTTTGCCATTTTGACCTTTAGAGGCTCTGTATGTACTTCTGACAATTGCCTATTGTCCAGCTCATGGTATCCATTTCCCGTCACGAAAGGAGTGGTTGGCCTGTGGATGGTGCTCAGGTAAAAAACTTGCTCTTCCTCAGCAGAAGTGATCGCCTGCCCATTGGCGGCAGGAATTTCTATGGTATTCACGATATACACGGTATCTGTTTTGGTTTCTTTGAGGATTTCAAACGCCATTATCAGACTATCATAAGCTACTTGTTGATCTTTCAACACATGCTGAGAGGACTTAAGTGCTTCTTCATGTTGGTTTTGCAGGTAGCTAAACACCCCAAAGTTCAGCAAGCCTATGCAAAGCACTGCCGCTGTATATCCGATGACCTTTTGGTAGCGTACATACCATGGAACATAGGTAAAGCCTGCAAGCTTAGTATGCAGAGCTGCAGGCGCTCCGGCTTCATCAGCACCTTTGTCCTGATACTGCTCTGCTTTGTCTTTGATACGTTTGTCACATTGATGATCATCCGTGTTGTTGATCTTTAATGTCTCTTAATTTGTAGATGGCCAGTTGTAACTTTGTTCGGGCAATGGATAGGTTGGACTTTGACGTACCCACGCTGATGTTTAGTTTCTGTGCAATCTCTTCATGCTTAAAACCTTCTATCACTTGCAGGTTGAAAACATACGATAGGAGGGAGGAAGGTCCTGGATCAGCGCGACGATCTCTTTTTCAGACATTTCATCTATTATCACATCCTCATGCATACTCTCGTGCCTTGCATAGGAGATATCCACTCCGTGGTAGTGCTTCTCATTTCTTCGGTAGTAGTCTATCGCAGCGTTGATGACGATCTTACGGAGCCATCCCTTGAACGATAAGCCCTGGGTGTATTTATCCAGACTGGTCAGTATCTTATAAAAGGCATCATTGACAATTTCAATGGCTTCTTCCCGGTCGCGGGAGTACCTGAGTCCAATGCTCATGGCATAATGATAGAATCCCAAATAGAGTTCGTCCTGGACAGCACGCTTTCCCTTCCTACAGGCTGCGATCAGGCGATAAAAATGTTTGTCCTCTTCCATAGTAATTAGGGGCAACACGCAAGCTTGGCGCAAAGGCTTGGTTCCTCATCCGAAAGAAATGCATTTATTTTTTTTGATCTCTTTTTACATTTTTTTCATCGCTCAACCAACGTTTAGAAATATTTCAGCGTGATGGCGAAAAACACAGAAATTACATTCATGAAAAATTTAATGCACAGAAAGCCTTTCGCTATGCTTCTGAATTTTTTAGCTGCTATGTTCATCCTGTCTGCCTGTGACAAGGAAAGTGTAGTGCCGGAAGGCAAACTGCAAGATGAAGCCCAGGGTTTATATCACTGCATTTCCCTGACCAGAGCATCAGCCAGATCATTAAATACAGAGATGGCTTATCGGTGGACTATGAAGTGATTCTGGAAAATGGCGTTCAGCTGGAATTCAACAGAAAAGGAGAGTGCAGCAGTATTGAAGGCAATACAGCACTGCCAGACAGTGTGATTCCTGAAAAAATAGTGGAATACGTTACTCAGAGCTACGCTGACAATTATATCATCAGCTGGGAACGGGATGACAATGGCACCGAGCTAAATTTTGACAAGAGCAGTAATTTTCTGAGGATAGACTATTAGTCAGATGCAGTAAGTTTAAGGCAGATGAATGAGGCTACAGTAATACCAATAAATCATCTCCCTAACCCATCAGCATAAGTGCTCAAGCAGCAGGCCTGGTTTGTAAACTCAGTATCTTACAGATTCGCCATCCTTTGTATGTAGGCAATTTCTTTATGTGGCTGGGGCCCGCCTTATTGACAGGAAATTTTTGGCTTATCCTCTCTTTCTGTTTCTTTTATTGGATTTATTATGAAAGGAACATGTTTGCTGAAGAACAATTTCTTAGAAGAAAGTTTGGTGAATCTTATGCTGATGGGAGTAGTCAAGTTCCTGCTTTTATTCCTGACTTTAGCCGATTTATCCAGCCAGCTTTGTCCTTTAGCTGGAAAAAAGTGCTCAAAAAAGAAAAGAACGGGCTGGCTGCAGTATGTATTTTATTCTTCCTGTTTGATATTTCAGGAGACTGATACAAAAGAAGGATAATTACAACCAGCTGATTATGTATTCATTTCTACTAAGTGTTCCGGCATTTGCTACACTTAAGTTTTTGAATAAGTATACTGTTTATTTAAACGAAACTGACAGAGTTAGCAGTAGTGGTGTTAGATATTCCTAGAATGAAAAATGATAAAAAAGAAAAGATACTAACGGAATTAAATAAAAAACCTTAAAAGTTGGGCATTCACTTGGAATCCTGCGTACAGTTAATTTTCTCTATGTGCATCTATAGCTGATTTCATGTACACAACTTACTAGCTAACTAAGTATATCAGAATCAGCTTTATAATAATTTAACGCCTTCAACAATAAGGTAGATGAAAATATATAACCCTAAAAGCGCTGCGTAAAAACTACGCGATTTCTTTTTTGTCTTAGAGCATGTTTAAATTTTGAAAAGAGCGGGTCAATGAATAAACTTTAGGTTGACCAAAACTTAAAGATTTATGCAAA
>NZ_JBBPHP010000059.1:0-29911 GCF_038039535.1 Catalinimonas locisalis
TGAAAGCCGGTGATGTAGACGGGTGGCATAGTGGTATTATCCTGAATGCTATCCGGATCAAAAATCACGAAGCCATTATCAGTGCCAAATAGGAGTTCACCATCAATGGCATAAGCACTATTATAACTAAACACATCACTTGGAAGCCCATCGCTAGTGTTATAACTTTTAAACTTCTCAGTAGTAGGATCAAAACAACTTAACCCCTGATTGGTCCCTATCCATAATCTTTCATGCTCATCAGCTATAATGCTTACGATATGATTACTGGCTAACCCATCTTCTATGGTATAAAAGGTAAACGTTTCATTTAGTGGATCAAACTTATGCAATCCACCTTGGTTGGTACCCACCCAAAGAGTTCCCCGCTCGTCTTCATAAAGTACTTCTACATCTTTATCATTAAGTTCACCTTGTTTAGCCCTAGCACTGGCCAAATAATGTGTGTAACTATCTGTTTTTGGGTCAAAACTCAAAAAACCATGAGAAAAAGATCCGACCCATATATTACCATCATCACTTATAGTAAGACCGGAAACACAATGTGATTTCAAGCCAATAGTATCTTCAGGGTCATAAAAATAGTACCCGAATTTTTCTTGTTCGGGATTAAATGTAGCAAAGCCACCGTGGGATACAAATTCTCCATCCTTACCGAAGCCGTTACCTGCGATCCATATTTTACCGGCAGGATCTTCATGGATATGCCAAACTGGAATTTCTGTATAGAATCGCTTAAAGCTATTGGAGGTGCTATCATACAAATGAAGCGCTTCAATGGTACCTACCCAGAGGCGCTTTTTTTTGTCGATGTATAACGCTGTTACATCATTGCTCGTCAGACTATCAGAGTTTGAAACTGCAGCGGAATAATGCTGAAATTGATGAGTTTTTCTATCAAAACTGTATAAGCCCTTTACGTAATTTCCTCCTGAAGCTATGCTTCCTGAACTTGACAGCCAAATCTTACCGGTATGATCTTGCAGCAATCTATTGATATTATTCTCAAAAAGAGGTTGAGAAGGTAAAGCAGGGCTTAGCTGATAAACATTAAATTTTTTAGTATGATGCCTTAGAATATTTAACCCGTTTTCAGTCCCAACCCAAATGTTACCATCTCGGTCTTTAAAGACATCACCAATATAATAATGGCTCAAGCTACCCGGCACTTGCTGATTTGTCGTAATATTAAGCGTTTCGCTGGTTTCTTTGTTAAACCGGTAAAGTCCATTTGCACTGGCTATCCAGAGATAACCGTTTCCACCTTCAATAATACGATTGAATAAGGAGGGATTAGTATCAACACCCTTTAGCTTAACTTTAGTGACCGTAACAGTATCTTGCTGCGTATCCAGCTTAAAAATACCTTCTCCATTGGTTCCGATCCATAGAAGTCCATCCTGATCTAAATAAAGCTTGCTACAATCTGGTTGCTTATTAAGGCCAGTATCGACAGGAATTGGGGTGAAAATACCAGATTGGCGATCCAGTTGATATAATCCTCCTCTCCCCGCTGCCCATAATCTATGACTGGCATCTTCTATGATATCTGCGAAAAAAAATCCCTTATATTCAAGCAGAGTAAACTCTTCTCTTACAGGGTCAAATTGTACAACACCGAGTCCGTTGCCTAACCATAGCATACCTTCTTGATCTTCAAAAATACTGAAAAAAACATTCCACTCGGGAATGTTGGTAGGATTGACATTGAATGATTTCACCATTCCGCTTTGCTTATCTATTAGATTTAATCCTCCACCAAAAGTAGCGATCCAAAGACGCCCTTTATTATCTTCGTATATATCTCTTGGAACATTATGTGTCAAGGAATGCTCAGGATTGTTAGGGTCTGGTCTATAAACGGTAAAGTCATAACCATCATATTTATTTAAACCCTCCGCGGTACCAAACCACATAAAACCCTCCCTATCCTGGTAAATACTCTGTACGCTATTATGGGAAAGGCCATCTTCAGTAGTGATATGTTCAAAGTAAAATTCCTTATCCTGCCCATAGCCAGTTACTGAAAATAGGTATAACCATAGAAAAATAAGCGGGGTAACTATTAGCCTAGTTTTCATGAGCCTTGTGGTTAGGTGAAAGTTAATGCATGCTTATCTAGAACTGCAATCAGGTAATCAGCAAAAGTGAAGCGACTTATGAATGCAGTATAATCTCTTTTTTGGGGTTATACATTGCTATGGTTAGAAGGCTAGCTTGTTTGAAAAGAGGGGATGCCTTCTTGAAAACTGACAGTAATGTATAGATATAAGGTAGCATTTTTTTTATTAAAAAAACATGAGCATGCTAGGTGATTTACTTCAAGCTTTCATGATTGAATATCCTACTTTAATAAAATAAAGCTATTTAAAAGTCTATCTAAATGATGGTAATCCTATTTCAATTGCTGGTAAATTGGTAACAAGCTATAATTGACAAATTATATAAGCGTCAGTATGGATAACATGTATCGCCTCCTCAGGCTATGGGCGATTGTTTGAAGCCAGAGGCATTTGGTGCACGGATGGTTTCTCTTTTATATCATTTGCCAATTGCCCATCAAAGCGGTAGGCTTCAGATTCCCAGGGCGTCTTTTGTGAATAAAAGTCATTACCATAGTATTTCTTTCCTTTCCAGAACACATTATTTTCGTCAAGTACTTTCAACTCTCCTTTTACATATTGTTTGATGTGAATCATTTCGTGAGCAAGTACCAGTCTCTGCTTTTTTTCATTTAAGCGAGCATCTACTCGTACCATGAATACACTTACCAATTTTCCTGCATCAACAGATTTTGTGAGGTAGGTTATTTCATCCAGATCGCCTGCTATGTAAACAGAAAATTTCACATGTAAATAGACTTTTTCCCTTATACCAAGGTAGTCTAGATATTGTGATATTTGCTTGAGCGTTTCTAGTGAGTCTTTACTATTACAGACTTTGATAGTAGGCTGAGAAAAACAATATTTCCTGCCCATATACTGAGGGGTACTAATAAAAGTAGCTTTTTCATAGTGAGAGGGATTTGGGGTTCACTGATGATATAAAGCTACTGCCTGTGTTTAGGGAAAGGTTAGGAGGAAAGTCTCTTTTACCGGTAGAATAGTAACCACAAAAAGGTGCAGAGTACGAGTAAATTTGACATCTGAAAATCTGACTTCAATTAGTAGTAGTTTGGTAAACTTGTTTATTGAAAGAATAGAAAGCCTCTCCTGTGATTGTGATGAAGTGTATATATTAAAAAACCCCCTCCAGGAAAAAACCTGAAGGGGTTTGAAGTCATTTGCAGTCCTTTTGTGGAGCCGGAGGCTCCTGAACTTAAATCTTATAATTCTGATTATCAAATACTTATGAATCATAAAATGACATGGTCACCGAATATTTTGTATTGTTTTAGTGATTTTTGATAAGCTAGGGTAAGCGATAATTTACTATCCTATAGTTAAAATGATTTATCTATTTAGGCACTTGCTTAGAGTAGTGGACTCTGGACTCTCGAACCCTTTGTTCTTTTTAACTCCAGATCTTAGTCACTGTGATAGGCTTTTATAACTGTACGTATTGAAGACTCATACCCATAATAATGACTTTACTGACGAGAAGCTTGCATTGCAAACTCATATAGTAGCGGGCACTCATGAAATTAACAATTGATATGTTTGGGCTCCTCCTAAATAAAGGACTCTAATCCAGAACTTTATTACAAACTCAGGCTTTATAAGAGTAGGCATTTTAGATCAGTACTTTTTGATATTTCTTATATTTTTTGAATTGGTTTACAATGGTTGTTGCAATCCTATAAAATTCATCTTCTCATAAACAACAAAAAGCTAATCTTACTAAGGCAGTATTATATCTATTCACGGGAGAAAATTATATCATGAAGCTTTACATTAAATATATGGTTAGTCTGCGATGTAAAATGCTGGTGAAAGAAGAATTACTAAAGCTCGGTCTACATTATGTAATTGTAGATTTAGGTATGGTTGAGATTCTGGAAGATATCACCCAGGAGCAGCGTGAACAACTGAAAGAAAACCTTCTGAAGTCAGGTTTAGAATTACTGGATGATAAAAAGAGCATCCTGATTGAGAAAATCAAAAATGTGATCATAGAGATGGTTCATTATTCAGATGAATTACCCAATATTAATTATTCTGATTATATCAGTGAAAAATTAAATTATGACTATACCTATCTCGCCAATATTTTTTCAGAGGTTAAGGGCATTACAATTCAGCAGTTTATCATCATGCATAAGATTGAAAGGGTAAAAGAACTTCTATTATATGATGAGCTAAACCTTACGGAGATTTCTTACAAACTGAACTATAGTAGCGTGGCCCATTTATCCAATCAATTCAAGAAAGTGACTGGTCTCACACCTTCTTTTTATAAAAGTCTTAAGCAAAAACGTAAGCGGAATCTGGAAGACCTATGATTTATGTAATCTTTATTCATCTATATGTAATGTTCGGTAATTAAAATAAGCCCACCTTTAACCTAATGATTTGAATTAAACCTAAAAAGCTTAACAAACTATGGAAATAACATATAATAAGAGAACTGAAATTGTTAATACGCCCGAAAATGATAAAAATCAGCCAAAATGGTTGAAAGAAAGCTTTTTAAGAATTACAGATGAGCTACAGATCCTTGATAAAAGGAGGGGGAATAAAACCCTGAAGCAGGATGTAAATAAGCCTTATAATATGCGAGAAAACGTTCTGATCAGTATCAACTAAAGACAGTATTAGTTAAGTACAACAATAGGTTGGATTAATTGGAAAACGTAGTATTTAGAAGATAATACGAATACATTTAATTCAGTTACAACGAAAAAGGCAGGAACTTAAAGGCCTGTCCTTTTTTTAAAGCCCATTCGTCAAATTATCACGCTATTGGAAAATCCTGAAATTGAAAAAGCAAAAGTCTTCATCATTGTTGAAATCATTGAATACATTCCCAATTCGGTGGTCATAAAAACAATCATAAAAAAGACGACGGGCAATGTCACGGCAGTTTCCTTTGATTCCGGTGAGGCATTGACGGAAAAAACATCTCCTTTTGATACCTTCATACAGGTGATTGATGGAAAAGGAGAAGTTATCCTTGATGGTAAATCCAACAGTCTGGAAACAGGCCAGTCCATCATCATTCCGGCGCATTCGCCCAATACCATCAAGGCCAATGTTAGGTTCAAAATGATATCTACCATCATCAAAAGTGGGTATGATGAAGTGCTCTTAAGCTAGATACTTCCAAAAAACATTATTGATGAAGTCTTGAATGAAATGCCTTTAATGAAAGAGGAGCTTCATTAGCCAAACCATTCTTTTTTACAGATAATCAAAGCAAAGGTTAGCGTACTTGTGTAGTCACAACTTACTCAAACAGAACAAAGATGAAGAAAAATATTGTAGACAATAAATATCAGGAAGGGCAGGAAGTTTTTGCGATTAAAGACCCTTCAGAGAGACTCTTGATCAGACGATATGTAGATAGGATTTACTATTGCGGCTTCCCTGATCATCCAGAACGCAATGAACTGGCTCTTTTTGAAAGAGAACTAACCTCTAAAGAGCACCAATCAGGTGCATTAAGGCACTGAGCCGGGAGTAGCAGAAGTATATAAATTTTTTTTCAAGACTGAATATGAACCGTAGCTGGAGAGAACTTACAGTGATGCTCAAATGGAGGTATCCTTATCTAAAAGAAAAGGATTTTACTTTTATTGAAGGAAAAAAAGAGAAAATGCTTATCAAACTTGCCGTCAGAATTAAAATGAGCCGGTCAGATTTAGATTTGCTTTTAGAAGAATTGCAGCATTATTAGAAGATGCTTTTACAGCAACCGCCTGACTCTTTGCAAAGAGCCAGGCTAACTTTGATATACCCTTATCTGAACCAGGAAAGATCAAAAGTATCTATGTAGTCAGAGGCAGATGGTGTATTAATTTCTATAAAAATTTTTGCCAAAGTTGGTTATTAATCAAGCATTGACCTATAGTGTTTCTAGAGATTATCCTGCCAGCAGTAGAATCATATCATTGAAGTAATAAGAAGATCAACCAAAACGCTTGTTTCTTTGACAGGCGCTTTTTCATCTCCAGGCCAAAAAAACTAAACTGAGATATCCCTCTCCTCACTACCTTCTCTTCCTGTATGTGATTGATGTAACTTCTTTCCAAACTTATGTAACACTTTACAGACTGATTATAGACACCTTTGATATGTGGAAAATTAATCCACAAACAAAATTATGAGAAACATAAACAAATTTAAAACAGCGTGTAAAGACAATCAACAGAAACACGGCAAATTCTCCTCAAAGTCTTACGGGATAGGGCGCAAGATTGAAGAGGTAAAAATAAGGGTAAGAAACTTGCTTGGACAGGTGTTTGCGAACTTCCCATCCAGAAAAATGCAACTGCAACCCATTCCGGAGAGAAAAACAGGAAAACCAACTTTACTACTGGCATTATCCGCATTGATGGCCGCTGCCCTGTTTACCAATTGTAGTACTACTGTACCAAAAGCTGACACTACACAAGAGCAACAATTGGATAAAGCCGGGGCAAATGATGATTACCAGGCGATTATTGGAGATTATAGAAATACCAAAGCTGAAAACCTTTCTGTCTATAATCAGGATAGCGTGATGTTTCAAACAGTAATGATGGCTGACCTAAGCACCGAAAATCAGCAGACAATTGACTCACTGAAACAACAACAAAGTGTAATGAAAATGAAAATTGATAGTTTTCAGGATAAGGGTGAAGAAAGCTGGAGAGCATTCAAAGCCGAATTGAATCAGGACATTGATGCCATGAAAAAAACATTGAATGATTCAACTGAAATCAATGTACAATAGCCTGAAAATCAGAAATGACAAGAGACAGACTTCACAGTATTAACATCAAAAAAATGAAAAAGATAATATTCATGTTCGTGGCGATGATTTTCATCGTCTACCAAAGCAATGCGCAGGAAGAGGGAATGCGTGAGAGAATTTTATTTGGATTGAAAGCAGGTACAAATTATTCTAACGTATATGATACCCAAGGGGAGGAGTTTGATGCCAGTGGTAAATTCGGCCTGGTCGCAGGAGCGTTTCTGGCTATTCCTATAGGAAAATACATAGGCGTGCAACCTGAGATATTGATTGCGCAGAAAGGGTTCAAAGCAAAAGGTAATTTGTTCGGAAGCTCTTATGATCTTACCCGTACCACTACCTACATTGATGTCCCCCTGTTATTTGCTGTAAAGCCCGTAGGTTTTCTGACCCTACTGGCTGGCCCTCAATACTCATACCTAATGAAGCAGAAATATGAATTTGAAAATGCCAGCTCGAGTATTGAACAGGAGGAAGAATTTATCAATGATAATATCAGAAAGAATACTTTGGCTTTCCTGGCAGGAGTTGATATCAACCTGGAGCATATTGTTGTAGGGGCCAGAGTGGGTTGGGATATCTCCAATAACAATGGAGAAGGGTCAAATACTACCCCTCGTTACAAGAACACCTGGATACAGACTACGGTGGGTTATAGGTTCTTTTATTAAACCAAGTAATGTTCGTGATAAGTATGTTTTGAGGCTATCAAATAAGCCGCTGGTGAGATGCACTTTTTGTGCATCTCATTATTTATTTACATATCCTGCTACAACAAAGCTTCATTGGTAGCATAATAAATGTAGCTTTACACAAAGCTTTCCCTTATGCCTGCTCTTGAACAAATCACTTTCAACAAAAACTATCCTGTTTCTCTATGAGACTTTCCATTGAACGAAAACCCACCAAAGTATATCCTGATTCCAAACGTGTAATCGCCCGCTACTTCTTTAATGGAGAGGAGCGAGCAAAACAGGTAATTGAAAGAGTGATGGAAATCAGCAGTAAGGAAGTCTTTGGGATCATCTCGCCCATCCTCCAGGAATATTCCAGAAGGCATCGTAATATCACCAAAGTATTGAACCGACATTGTAGCCGATTGAAGCATCTTTTTGCAGAACTGGACATAGATTACGATCAGTTGGATACGTATCGTAAATTACTGATCGGCTCTTTTTTCACCCATGAATATTCTATAGAATCAGCCGCCTTTTTTAACCCTTCCATAGTAGAAGATCCTGACCAGACGGAACTGGAAGAGGGACAAAAACGGATCATCATCAGTTTCCGGGCTGTAGGTGAAGGGCACATCTCTTCTATCGCCTTTCGCAGGGCCTTACTGGATAAAGATAATAACATCAGTGTAGACCCGGTAGGTAACCATGTGGATGAGGCGGATATCATCCATAGCGCAGCTTATGAAAAGGATGTGTTTTTTGACAATGCCTTTAGCGGACAAATAGATAAAGAGGTATTAAAAGAAGTAGGTGATCAGTTGGAAGAGCACTTTGACTACAACTTGCTCAAAAAGCTTATTGTGAATTTGAAAAAGAAACAGGGTGATGAGAAAATCAAAAGAGAGTACGAAAAAGTATTGTGGCTGGCTGACTCCTATTATGAAATCACTTTTTCATTAGATACCGATATATCCGACCGGGTGATTTTTCCTATCTCCGAATTTGAGCGCAAAGGGATTGAAGATGCCCGTTTTGTGCGATTTACCGAAGATGATGGTAGTTTGGTATATTTTGCTACTTACACTGCTTATGATGGAGAAACGATTGTCCCTAAAATGTTGAAAACGCATGATTTTTACAATTTTAAGATCATGCCCCTCTATGGTGCCGGTACCCAGAATAAAAACTTTGCCCTTTTTCCCCGTAAGATCAATGGCAAGTTTGTGATGGCTTCCCGCAATGATGGCTGGAACAACTACATCATGTACTCGGATAATATTAACCTTTGGGAAAACCCTGTCAGGATACAGGCACCTAAATATCCCTGGGAATTTATTCAGGTAGGTAACTGTGGCTCACCCATAGAGACGGAGTTTGGTTGGCTGATGATTACCCACGGCGTGGGTCCCATGCGGCAGTATTGTATAGGGGCCAGCCTCTTACAACTGGATGACCCCACCATAGAAATAGGACATTTGGATGAACCCTTATTGATTCCTAATAAGGATGAAAGAGAAGGTTATGTACCCAACGTTCTGTATTCATGCGGTTCCATTGTCCACAATGGTCAACTAATCATTCCTTATGGACTTTCCGACTACTGTTCTTCCTTTGCCACGGTGGATCTTAATGCTTTACTGGACAAGCTATACAACAAAACTCCTTCACTGTAGAATATGCTGATAGAGCGCTAAATAATCACGCACCATTTTTTCCTGTGAGAATTGGGATAAGGCCCATTCGTGACAATGCAGGCGGCTGATCCGCTTGATGTGGTCAAGGGCTGTCACTGCTTCATCTACATCATTTACCAAAAACCCTGTCTGCTCATGTTGGATCAATTCCGGCATAGAGCCTCTGTCAAAAGCAATAAGCGGAGTGCCGCAGAGCATGGCTTCCGCTACGCTCAGACCGAAAGGCTCGTCAAAGCGAATGGGGTGCAGCAAAGCGCTGGCTTTGCCTAAAAGTTCGTTTCTCTGCTCCGGGCCGGCAGCGCCTAAAAATACAATCTGATCCCCTAAAAAAGGCTTCACTTCTGCATCAAAATACGCCTGGTCCTGGATGATACCGGCGATCAGTAACTGCTTCTTGCTTTGCCGGGCAATCTGGATGGCTTCTGCTGTACCCTTATCCGGGTGGATGCGCCCGAAAAAGAGCAGGTAATCTTCCGCATGTGCTGTAAAAGTAAAATCCTTTGTCCTTATACCATTGTATACTGTTGCCAGATACTTAAGTGCTGCACTACGGTCACTGTTGCTGATAGAAACGTAATGGCTAGTAGCATTGTATTTTTGAAAGACCGGGATGATTTTTGGAGAAGAAAACCCATGAATGGTCGTCAGCACGGGGGTAGAGATAAGCCGTGAATAACTAAGTGGTAAAAAGTCAAAATGATTGTGTATGATATCAAACTCATCTGCTCTTTCCATCAGATGGCTGATATGCAGACATTCTATCACCTTGGCATCCAGAGTTTTATCTTCTTCATATCCTTTATCCACCACTGCCTCCAGTTTAGCCTGTGTAACAGAGTCTGCCGTGGCAAAGAGTGTTACCTCAACACCTGCTACTACCAGTCCTTCCGTGACATTAGAAGCCATCTGTTCCCAGGGGCCATAATGCTGGGGCGGAGTACGCCAGGCGATAGGGGCTAATACAGCTACTTTCATAAAACAGGTTCCAGATCCTGGCTTGTAGGATTATATTCGTACTCGAGTTCCAATGCCTTCAGTACTGTAAGGTGAGAAATCAGATAGGCAAGCGTGCTTTCTGCTCCCTGGTTCCGGTTGAGCGCCGTTTCCTGCAAACCATCACAGCAGCCTTTGGTTTCATGGTCGTACAAGGGCACACGCAGGACATTTTCGCCCAAAAACCATTGGTAACTGATGAACATTTTTTCTATGAGTTCAGGCTGATGGGAAATTCGATAAGCCTGAAAATACATCAGTACCATTGCCATGGTTTCAATGGCTTGCTGATCAAAGACAGGCATCTGCTGTCCACGCTGATACCATCCGTGGTTACCCACCGGGCTGAGAAAGCCATTGGTTAACGTTAATTGGTCCAAAAAAGCCAGGGATTCCATTGCTATCGCCTTCACTTTTTCATCTCCGGTGATTTCGTAAGAGTGAAGCAGGGCCAGAGGCAATATTGCGTTGTCATAGGTCAGTTTTTCTTCAAACCAATGCCAGTCTTTGCTATAATGCTGCTCATAAGCCTCTATCAAAGGTTTGGTAAGTTGCGTAAGTTCATGGAGCAGCATGTCATCTTCAGGATGTGTTTTCAGATAATAACTGATGCCAATGATGGTATTGGCCATCCCCCGCAAATGATGCAGATGTTTGAAGTGAGCTACTGAACGGAAAAACAATTCACCTGCAAATTCACGGTAAGAGTTATTCGGCGCACAGCTGACAAGATAACCTAGTGACCACACGGTACGGCCAAAAGAATCCTCTGATCCCACTTCATCCAGGTATTCCCGCCTGAAGCTCAAAAAATTGCGAAAGTTACCATCATCACATTGCATGTAGTGGATAAAACTGAGGTAAATAGGCAAGAGCTCCAGTGCTTCTTTGCTTTTATTACGCTGGTAAGCCATGAGTGCCATGATCAAAGCCCGGGCATTGTCATCCAGGCAATAGCCTTCTTTAAGGTTGGGAATCCCGTACTTGGCATGTTGCACGATACCAGTATCATCAGTAAGCCTGCATACATGGGCTAGGCTGAATTCAGGAATTCTTTCCGGATCTATGATCTGGAGCAGGTCTTTTTCAGTAAATGTCTGCTTCTCAATAACTTCATACATCGTCCGGATATAGTCAGCACCTATTTTGGGCCAGCGCAAATGTAAGCCATAGTCGTACGCATTCTGCTTCAGTTGATTCAGTTTGTCAGGTTGATTCAGCAATTCATTGACGGTTTCAGCCAGCATCTCGTGATCCTTAAAATTGAATAAACATCCTCTCTCATCGTCCAACAGTTCAAGTGCATGCCAATAGGGCGTAGAGACGACTGCGGCTCCGGCGCCTACCGCGTAAGACAAAGTACCGCTGGTGATTTGTGCTTCATTGAGATAGGGTGTGACATAAATATGGGCTGCAGTCAGGTAATTCATCAGCTCTGCTTCCGACACAAATTTATTAATGAAGGTCAGGTGTTTGTCTACATTTAAGCGGACTGCCAGACGCTTCAAATGGTCACGGTATTCTTCTCCTGAATTGCGTAATATGCCTGGGTGGGTCTTGCCCAGCACCACGTACATGACATCGGGATGCTGTTTTACAATTTTAGGTAAAGCGCTGATCACAGTTTCTAACCCCTTGTTGCGGCTGAGCAAACCGAAAGTAAGCATCACCCGGTGCTTACGGAAAGGAGATACCTTTTTCAATGGATTAGCCATGGAAGCTTCCAGGTCAGGAACTCCATGTTCAATGTATTGTATTTTATCAGGGGCAATATCATAAATGTCAGACAGAAACGCTTTTCCACGTTGGCTCATCACTACTACTTTGGCTGAGCGTTCGGCAATTTCCTGCACGATGAGTTTCTGCGTGTGGGAAGGTTCTCTGAGCACGGTATGCAGTATGGAAAACAGAGGTTTTTCCAGACGATGGAGCATCGGTAAAATATACACGCCACTCTCACCGCCATAAATCCCAAACTCGTGTTCCATCACCACCGCCTGTACATCGCTGGTATTGATGTAATTTGCCGCTTGAATATAGTCTTTCTGATAATTTTGCCGGATAACAAACTTGATATGATCAGGATAATCATACGTTTGCAGGTCATCTGAATCGTTGATGGCGACGCCAAAACCTCTATCGGCAGGAGTCTGGTCAGGGAAGTTTGCATGGATGGCTCTTTCCACATTATCATTAAAGGTGGCAATACCGCATTCCCGAGGCAAAAAAGTGGAGATATAGGCAATTTTCATAGTTCAGGAGGTGAAAAAGTGGAAGGTAAAATGATTAAGTATAAAAAAGGTCGGAAAAAAGAATGATGACCCTCAGCAGTGCAACATGCTTTGCTTTGAGATTGGTTCATTCGAGTTTATTGCTTAAAAAATAATGCAAATGTGGTTCCCTTACCATATTCACTTGTAACCTTAACGCTTCCTCCGGAAGCATCCATGATTTTTTTGACCAGATATAAGCCAATGCCCTGCCCTTCTACCTGCTGGCCCAGGCGCTGGTATAGGGTAAAGATACTGTCCAGTTGATCTGACTTTATTCCCATCCCATTATCGCTTACTGTCAAAGCCAATAAGCCTTGTTGCATTTCAGTACTTATTCTGATTTCAGGATCACGTTCCGGCGATTTATACTTAATCGCATTGCTGAACAGATTATAGAGTAAGCTTCTCAGGTTCTTTCTGGAAAACTGAATTTCTTCAACCTTAAAATCGGTAAGCAATGTAGTATTGGTAGAAGTGACCTTATCCAACATGCTTAACCTGAGATCTTCCAGGAGTTCCTCGAAACGTATGCTATCCCAGATTCTATCCTTTTCACTTTCTGCTTTACCGATTTCCCCCAGGTCCTTGATCACCGCTTTAAATTTGTTGATACAGGTAAAGATGAGTTTGCTTAGTTTTGTATTTTCAGGCTCACTGGTATCTATTCTTTCCAAAAGCAGACTGATCAGCCCTTCTATACTTGACAAAGGGCTCATAAGGTCGTGCGAAGCGGTATACACAAAATTGTCAAGGTCTGCGTTGGTCTTCATCAGACTTTTGTTGATCTCGTCAAGTTCGCTTTGCCCTCTTTTCAAATCGGTAATATCATTAAAAGTGATGATGGCACCGTCCTGTTGGTGGTTTGCCTGCCGGATATAGGGCATGGTAGTGACCTGATACCATTTATTCTGGGTAGATTGTACTTCTTTGACAATAATATCCCCTTCACTGATTACTTTTTTGATATCCTCCGTCAGCGTTTCAAACTTAATGTTGGTGGTGATATTATTGATGGGCCTCCCTAAATCACTATCTCTGAGGTTAATCAGCTCAAAAGCCTTGGGCGAAAACTTTTTCAGCAGCAGTTCATTATCCACATACAACTGACCATTGATATTGCTGCGGAAATAATTATCCAGATCATCATTGAGC
Source organism: Catalinimonas locisalis (assembly GCF_038039535.1). Lineage (NCBI taxonomy): Bacteria > Pseudomonadati > Bacteroidota > Cytophagia > Cytophagales > Catalimonadaceae > Catalinimonas > Catalinimonas locisalis. The sequence goes on from NZ_JBBPHP010000059.1 coordinate 13,684, forward strand.
AAAGACAATTCCCTGATAGTTGACAGGTGTTCACTGTTGATGGTTTGCATCTCCTCATTCACCGATTCCTGTTCCTCGTTGGCACTCTGTAGCTCTTCGTTGGCGGAGAGTAACTCTTCATTAAAAGATTGCATATTTTCGTTGGTGGCTTCCTGATGATCAAGAGCCGCCTGTAATTTTTCCTTCATCTCTTTAAGCTCTTCCTCCAGATCTTCCACATAAGCCCGGGTGTACTGCTCAGGCTCATAAACTTCATAAGCAGTTTCGGGAATCTGCTCGCTTTTCTCTTCACTCAATAGCAGCATGGTCAATTTTTGTGAGGTTCTTCGCAGTATCAGCGGCTTTACATGCAGGTTGACATAAAACACTCGCTGCTCCTTCTCTACAGGAATCTGTTTGATGAATACGGGTTCATTGCCCTTCATAGATTTTGATATGGCATTCCCCACGGCTACCTTAAGCTGTTCGGGGAGTAGTTCGTGTAAATTAAAGGTGAACATTTTCTGAAATAAGTATGGGCTTAAATCGCCAAAGGACTCTACGATATTGAGATTTTCATCCACACATACCCCGGTCAACCCGCATTCATTCCACACCCATTCATTAATATTTTCAATCAGTTCTGTATTGTGCTGGGCCCGGGCTTGCCGGGCAGCGGGCATATCAACGGTCTTGATTTCTTCATGTAGCATGATGTAGGAGTCGAACTGAGTAGTCCGGTCAGCTTTCACTTTTTGGAAGATCTTGTTTTTCTTGTCTGTTTCTACAAAATCACGGCCGTGAACATGGGTATTTTCGCTGGCGCCCAGAAACAGATAGCCTCCTACTTTGAGCCCGAAATGGAACCTTGAGAATACTTTCTTTTGCAGGACAGGATTCAGATAAATCAAAAGATTACGGCAACTGATCAGGTCTATTTTGCAATAGGGAGGATTTTTAGTGACATCATGTTGCGAAAAAATCAGCATCCTTCGAATCTCCTGTTTGACTTTGTAGCCCTCCCCTTCCCTCACAAAATATTGTTGCAGCCTCTCTTGCGATATATCTTTGGCGATATTCTCAGGATACACTCCCCGCGATGCATGTTTAAGTGCGGCCCTATCGATATCGGTGGCAAATATCCTGACTTCTATCTGCTGATCTGTGCGGTGCAGGTACTCGCTGAGCAGTATCGCCAGTGAATAGGCTTCTTCTCCTGTAGCACAGCCCGCTACCCATATTTTTATGCCATATTCGGGATTATGGTTTTGAACGATTTCCGGAATGATGTCTTTTTCTAATTTTTCAAAAGCATCATTATCTCTGAAGAATTGCGTCACCCCGATCATAAAATCCTTAGCCAGCAATTCCAGCTCATCCGGCTTGTCATGGAGAAAAGTAAAATACTTGTTCAGATTCGTAAAATTACTATACACCATTCGCCGCTTGATCCTCCTCATAATCGTAGGGCGTTTGTAACTTGAAAAATCAAGAGGCAACTGGTCCTGGATCAGGTTAAGAATAGCTGCAATCGGAACTTCCTCCTCCTCTTCAGTAAGTGCATCAATCTCTAGCTTCCAGGCTAGATTTTTCACATAATTTTCTATCAGACTGGGCATGGCTTCAGTAGGTAGTACGGCATCTACAAATCCGGTGGATATGGCAGAAGAAGGCATGCCGTCAAATTTGGCGGAAGCAGGGTCCTGGGCCAGTACCATCCCTCCTGCCTGATGAATAGATTCAATCCCGATACTACCATCATTGCCCGTACCGGACAAAATGATACCAATCGCTTTATCACCCACATCCTCAGCAAGGGAGTGAAAGAAGGTATTGATCGTCATATGAGGAGCGTCTCTGGGCTGCTTCTTTACCAGACGCAATTTGCCTTCACGGATGGTCATGTACATATTGTTAGGTATCATGTATACCTGGTTTTTCTCCACTTTCATTTCATCTTCCACTTCGCAGATCTTCAATTTGCTGTGTTTGGCCAGCAATTCGGCCATTCTGCTTTTAAAATCAGGGGACAGATGCTGGACAATGACATAAGAAACTTCGTCCAGGGGCGTATGGTCAAAAAAAGTATGGATTTCTTCCATCCCTCCTGCAGAAGCCCCAATAGCGATAATATGCTGACGCTTCTTTTCTTTCGGTGTACCGTTCATTTGGGCAGTATTTACTTGGATTGTGCTGATTTAAGTAATGTACAACAATTAATCTCCATTAGGAAGGTCCGGGGGCTATTATCATTTAATGTGGGAATGATGTAAATTTTCTATAAATATATGTAAGACCTTTCTGGCAGTAAATGCACATCTTACAAGATACTTATGCTTGATAATTTGGCCATTACAACAGTTACAGTATGACAAAAATAAACTTTGCAAGTATCATTTTGTGATATCCTTTCTTAAAGGAAAAGGCTTGGGATGAAGACTTAAAAAGTCATTTTTTACCCATAAATCCAGAATCATACCGCTTATTCGTTTTATTACACATTTACTTCGTTATGAAATCCGCTATTAAATTCATCAATAAAGACCAATCCAGGTTTTTTCCTACGCTTAGACAAAGGGTGAATGCTTATTTCAAAGAAAATAACATTTCTCCCTTTGGCAATCATGAAATGATTATCAAAACCGCTATTTTATTAGGATTGTATATTTTATCGTACCTCGCTATCCTGATACTTCCTCTCAATGCCTGGTTGTTGCTACCCTTTGCTTTACTGATGGGTATTAGCAAGGCAGGGGTGGGGATGACCGTAATGCACGATGCCCTGCATGGTTCGTATTCCAAAAACACCTTTGTCAACAAACTGATGGGCAACAGCATTTACCTGCTGGGCGCCAATGCAGATGTCTGGAAAATACAGCACAATGTATTGCACCATACCTATACCAATATACATGGTGTAGATGAGGACATCAGTACGAAAGTAGTCATTCGCCTGTCCAAACAATCGCCTTTAAAAAAATACCACCACTATCAGCATATATATGTCTTCTTTTTATATGGCCTGATGACACTGTTGATGCTTGTTAATGATTTTTTCAAAATGCTTAGGTATCATAAGCAGGGGCTTATCCGAAAACAAAAGTTCAACATTAACAATGAGTACAGCAAACTGCTTGCATCAAAGGTACTATATCTGTTTTTTGTTATTGGCTTACCCATACTGCTCACTTCTCTGCTTTGGTGGCAAGTATTGATCGGCTTTGTGGTAATGCACCTCACTGCTGGTTTTATCCTCAGCGTCATTTTCCAGATGGCCCATGTCGTGGAAGGCGCAAACCAACCTATACCTGATACTGAAGGAAATATTGAAAATGCCTGGGCTGTCCACGAACTTCAGACCACGGCTGATTTTGCGCCTAACAACCGTTTTCTCAATTGGTACATCGGCGGGCTTAATTTTCAGATTGAGCACCACCTCTTCCCTAATATCTGCCATGTGCACTATCCTAAGATTGCGCACATTGTAAAGCAGACTGCAGAAGACTTTCAGCTTGATTATAATGTGAAGCCTAATTTTATAGAGGCACTGAAATCGCATGTCAGCATGCTCAAAATGCTGGGTCAGCCCGCCTGACAAACGGTAGGGTAAGGTGAAAGCAGCCTGATTGTACGACAACAACCCTAAGCCCGGTACTGAGTGACTCCATTAAAGATCATTAAGAACTCTTAATGAACCAGGAACCTAGAACGGGTCCTGGTTCAGGTGCAATAACAAATAAGGGTAGAACTGGGCAATAAGACGCTGTAGCAGTTTTAAAAAATCTATCCTGAAGGCATCAATTAATATTATTAAAGTAACTAGCGAAAAAAAGAAGTAAGCAATAAAAAAAATATGGCAGATTTTGATGAAGATAAGATTAAATGGTTTTTACAGAAATTATTGAATAATATAAAGCTGATTGCGGTAGTGGTAGTAGTTTTAATCGCCATTATCAGCACCTTCTTTCAGGTAGGGGCCGAGGAAGTAGGGGTGGTTACCCGTCTCGGGAAATATAACCGAACCCTGGAATCCGGATTAAATTTTAAAATTCCTTTTGTAGAGACAGTACATAAAGTAGCTGTGGAAAGACAACAAAAGCAGGAATTCGGCTTCAGGACCACCAGTGTTGGCGTGCAGTCAACCTTCAGTAAAAAGGGTGTCGAAGATGAATCCCTGATGCTGACAGGTGATCTGAATCTGGCAGACGTGGAATGGGTGGTGCAGTACAGAATTGACAATCCGTATAATTATCTCTTCAAAGTGAGAGATCCTGACAATACCTTAAGGGATATTTCCGAAGCTGGCATGAGACAAATTGTAGGAGACCGTACTGTAAACGAAGTGCTAACCGTGGGACGCTCTGAAATAGCAGGAAAATTAAAAATTCTCATTCAGGATTTATCAAATGAATATGACTTAGGCATTCGGGTGGAGCAGGTGGTATTACAAGATGTGACCCCTCCTGAGCCGGTAAGACCCGCCTTTAACGCAGTAAATGAGGCACAACAGGAAAAGGAAACATTGATAAACCAGGCAAAATCGGAATACAATAAAGTCATTCCCAAAGCCAGGGGACAGGCAGAGGAAACTATTCAAAAAGCAGAGGGCTATGCGACCGAGCGTGTGAATAACTCCAAAGGTGAAGTAGCTCGCTTCAATGCTCTTTATTCAGAATATATCAAAGCACCGGAAGTAACCAAGAGCAGGATTTACCTGGAAACCATGCAGGAAGTGGTACCTAAATTAGGTGATAAGATTATCATGGACGACAAAGGCAGCAATGTATTGCCCCTGTTACAATTGACGCCACCAACCGGAAGTGAAAATAAGTAATCCTGGAAATTATTGAGATTAAAAAATTATGAAAAAAAATACAATACTTATAATCATTGCTGCTGCAGTTGCAGTAATAGTGATATTGCAAGGCTTTTATGTTGTAAATGAAGAAGAACAGGTTGTGATCACCCAGTTTGGAAGACCGGTAGGTGAAGCCATCACCGAAGCGGGCATTCAGTTTAAGATTCCGTTTATACAGAAGGCTAATTTTTTTGAAAAACGTTATCTGGAATGGGACGGAGACCCCAACCAGGTACCTACTAAAGACAAAAAGTTTATTTTCGTAGATACCTATGCCAGGTGGCAGATTGTAGACCCTTTGCAGTTTTACAAACGTCTGACCAATGAAAGAGGGGCCCAATCTCGGCTAGATGATATCCTGGATGGTGAAACGAGAGATTTTGTGGCAAAAAATTACCTGGAAGAGGTGGTCAGAACCAGTAACCGGACACCCATCTCCAGTGGAGCGATCAGCGAAATTGTTGAGGATAGCCTGGTCCAGATTTTTGTCGGGCGTGACAGCATTCAGGAGGAAATTCAAAGGTCTGCCAGCCTGCAGGCCCAGGACCTGGGGATAGCTATTCTGGATTTCAGGTTTAAGAGGATTAATTATGTAGAAGAAGTGAGGACCCAGGTGTACGAGCGGATGAAAAGTGAGCGATTTAGAATAGCTGATAAGTTCAGGTCTGAAGGCCAGGGAGAAGCTTCAAGAATCAATGGTGAAAAGGAGAGAGAATTGAAGACTATTCAGTCTGAAGCCTTTAGAGAAGCTGAAGAAATTAAAGGTAAGGCAGATGCTACTGCAGCATCTATATATGCCAGCGCTTATGATAAAAATGATCAATCAAGAAAGTTGTATACTTTCTTAAAGTCTATGGAAACCTTCCAGAAAACATTCAATAGCGAAACAACCGTCATTCTCTCAACCGATAGTGAGTTATATAAATATTTGAAAAGCAGCCAATGATGCGAACAAGAGATTGATTTCATGAAATAAGAGTCAGCCCAGGCACCGTTTTGTTGTTCGGAAAACACAATAGCAAAATGGTCTGGATCTACCTCCTTCTTATAATTTATATTTGCATAGGAGGACTACAATGATCATATACCTTAGTGCAAAAAAAATCATATCAAAACCCATCTACCCCGCAGCGTAGGGTTAGGTAAATAGGCTCCAGTATAATGAAAACGATCCCCGGCTATGTTAAATATTTTATCATATTATCCAGCATTGTCCTTACGTGTTATGTACTGATATTAGGCAAGTCAATCCTAAGTCCCCTGCTGACAGCACTGGTCATAGCATTACTGCTTCGTCCACTAAGTGCTCAACTGGAAAAACTGAAGATCTCCAGGCTTTTTAGCTCCCTATTATCCATACTGATCGTTTTTATTGCCTTGGCTGGCTTATCCTACTTCTTTTCTTTTCAGTTGAGCAATATATCTAATGACCTCAATTCAATTGGTGCCCGTTTCAATGAACTTATTGATCAGGGATCTTCATGGATGGGAAGCACATTTGATATTGACCAGCAAAGGCAAACCCAATATCTCAAAGATTCGTTGAACCGCTTTTTGCAAAACAGTTCTTCTGTTTTCACTCAAACCGTTTTTGCTACTGCCGGATTTGTCACCTCATTCTTCTTGTTTCTCATCTCTTTGTTTTTCTTTTTATACTATCGTAGATTCTTTGCAACATCCATTTATCAATGGTTCAGTCCTGAAGATCATTATACAGTGGGAATCACCATTCATAAAATTGAGCGAGTGGTAAGGAGTTATATTTTAGGCGTGTTTATGGTGATTTCTATAGTGGCTATCCTAAATACTTTAGGGCTTATGCTGCTAGGCATTCAGCATGCCATTTTCTTTGGTGTACTGGCTGCTATACTGATTATCATCCCTTATATCGGTATTGTGATTGGCTCTCTGTTGCCCATCCTGTTTGCACTGGTTACCAAAGATTCTTTATGGTATCCTGTGGGCGTGCTGGGGGTACTATGGGGTGTTCAGGTACTGGAAGGTAATTTCATTACTCCCAATATTGTAGGAGGTAAGGTAAGTATCAACCCTTTTGCTGCTATCCTCGCATTATTCTTTAGCGGTATGCTCTGGGGTATACCGGGAATGGTTTTATCCATTCCGGTGCTGGCTATCTTCAAAGTTATCTGTGATGCCGTCAAGCCTTTGCAATCCATTGGCTTTCTCTTGGGAGCTCCTCCCAAAGAAGATGCTGGTTCTAACTTCAAGGCGGTTCACTTTCACTCTGTACTCAATGGAAATAAGTTAAAAAACTGATATGAAATAAGAAGAATATGCTGCGCTGACTTTTTCTTCCATGAGAATGTAGCAGGAACTGAGGAACTGCTTTCTTCAGTAAGCACCAGAGAATAGATATACGTTTTATATCAGTCCCTGAAGTCTCTGATTTCTTCAAAAAATGGTGTTCTTTTTTCTTCAACGCATTTTGCCGCATACAGATAAAGTGCAGCAGACCAGCTTTGCCAGTCTTGCCCCATGGGCTTACCATTTTGAGCTTTAATCCACTCGTTAAAACCAAATTCTAAGCTCCCGTTATTTGAAGTTATGATAGCATCTGTGAGTGTCATTAGTTTTTTTTCTGCAAGCTTGTGCTGCCCGGCAGCTACTAATGCTGACACATAAAACCCGCATATAAAAGGCCAAATACCACCATTATGATAATCACCTGGCATATTAAATTTTTTATACCTGTCCAGCCAGTCAGGGTCTTCAGGATTGATAAAGGGAAAGAAATTTGGTGGAAGTTCAAGCGCTAGATCACCTTTTTCCTTCATACTCCTACACTCCCCTTCAATCCAGGAAACCATCTTCTTGGCCCTGCTTGGAGATGCAATTCCGGAAAGGATGGCCAGGCTGTTGCCCAGCAGGTCAAATCTTTCGCTACTGTAAATTTTATAAGACCAGAAAGCATAGTAAGGTTTATGCGTGACGACTAACCCTTCGTGAACATGCCGATGCTGTATACTTCCCTGAATGGTAAACTTGCTCATTAGCTTATGAACAGTATCTGCTTTCTCATGCTGTCCATGCAGTCGCAGGTAACTATATACCAGCGTATTGACAAATAAGCCATAACCGGTTACCCATTGCTCATCGCGCCAGTCACTGGTAGGTTGCTGTGCTACCATGCAGTAGTCTGAAGGGCTTTGAAAGGCCATCCAGGTTAGAGATTTATTTGCTGCTTCATGAAGAAACTCAGGTTCATCCGTGAGCTTTCTAAAGATGCCGATCCCCAGTAAAAACAGAGGCGTGGTATCACTTGCGCCCCGGTCTTCTGGGTCATGTACCAGTGAGGGAATGTGGCCATTCTCAGTTTGATTTTGTGCCAGTACTTCCAAAACTTTCCGCATGCTTGCTATAAGCTGTTTATGATCGGAAACAGCAATACCCAGTATGGAAATCAGTAAATCTCTGGTATAAGGCTCGGGATATCCCCAGGCGGCAGTACGGGGAAGTCCATGGTAAGGGCCGTGCATATTATTAATAAGTACCTTAAGCGCTGCTTCTTTAGCTTCCTCTACTTTTTGCCTATTTGTCAGTTTCATACCTTAAACCTATGCTATGCCCAACTTTTCCTGAATAATACTTATAAATCGCTTAGCGACCACACGATAATCAAAATGTTGTACCACATGTTTTCTAGCTGATTTGCCCAGTTGGTTCCGCAAGGCAGTATCAGTCATCAGGTCCATCAGATAATTAGCGATATCATGAACACTGGCACGGTAATCCACTGTTCTGGGAGATTTAAAGACTACTTTGTGCTGATCTTCAAAACCGGATTCATTACCTAGAATTACTTCATTCACCACAATTTCTTGTGCTACACTTGCCAGTAGAGCAGTCTGCTGGTGTACCAGTGTATCCAGCATGCCCATTGCCTTAATCCCAATCACCGGTTTTTCAGATGCGCCAGCTTCTACCTGGGGCATGCCAAAACCTTCCAGTCTTGAAGGGGCAGCATATATGTCACATGCGCCTATCAGGTAAGGCATAAAATTGCGTGAAATGGTATTGGTGGCATAGGTTACATTCTTTTCAATGCCAAGTTGTGTAGCCATTTCAAGATCAGACAGGTTTTGTAATTTAGTTCTTGGTTGAGGCCATACCTTACAGACATATTTCCAGTCAGGGGCTTTATGGTCAATGACGGCGAGTGCCTGCATTACCTCCTGCGCCCCTTTTGATGCAGCATCACCACCTACAGTAAGGATCATCAACTGGTCTTCAGATATACCAAGGGCCTCACGAACAGCTGTAATTTTAGGATCGTCTTTGGTACGGGGAATGAAGGTAGAAGTATCACAACCCACAGGCAGTACTTCTATTTTATCCCCCTGTATACCATCCCGGACGTACATACTCTTAACCCACTGAGAGGTGACAAGTATTAGGGGAAGAGCATTCAGCGCTTCTTGATAATTGGCAATATAACCATCAGCGACCAGCCAGGGCACTGCCTGTATGCCGTATCGCTGAGGGTGTAATATAAGATGGGGTGTATGGCCCCAATAGCCTACTCCTACCACAATATCAGGGTTAAACCAACGATAGTACCATTCCTTTTCCTGGGCAGATTCAAAATGTACGGCATGGGCATCAACCCCAGTTTCCAGCAGTCCTTTATATAAAAGGTCGCCCTGGGTAGCGAGCCCTCCCGGAGAAGGAGGGTAGTCGTAGAGGACTAGTACTTTCATGACAGAATTCCTCCATGAATAAGCACCTGGATCGCCTCAGAAGAGTTCGTTATCTTCCAGAAAGACTCAGCCCGGGGTGAAGTTTCGGCCTCAAAACTATCTTCTTTAAAACCATAGGTCTCAGTAATGATGTTATATTTCTTCAGCCAGGTTTTCTCAGCCAGTTTGTTATAAATATTTGCGGTTTTGATGGGTTTTGGCAGATACTCTTTACTTCCGTCTTCATAGGCAAAAGCCCAGATTTCCTGTGCGGAAATCTTACCGGCTAACCATAGTTTGATGACAGCTTCTCCTATTTCTTCGTGCCTGATATGCCGGGTGTACTCTCCGGCAGGATTATGAGAGATGATGATATCAAAATGCTGCACAGGTAATAACTGAAGTATCATTTCCTGAACTTCACTTTCATCTAATGGTTCTAAGATGGGGCTATCGTCCAGATCGCTTATTTCTCCTCTGGAACCCAGCACTTTAAGAGCCTGAAAAAACCTGGGAGCCCGATCAGTGTCATTTGCCCTGCACAAGGAAATAATAAAACAATCCCAGGATGGGTGGCTCAATACGGTTCCTCCTGCCCAGAGTGTTTCATCATCAGGGTGGGCTACAATAATAGCGACCAACTTATTCTTTTTGATCATTTTTTCTGTAGAATAACTTAATAGGCTCCATGTTCAATTAAATGGCAAGAAGTCATGCCAATCTAGCCAGCAACATTTCAGCTATTTGTTCATGTTTTGTTACCAAACTGGCTAGAAATTTCTGATGCTTAATATCATTTGTTTCGGATAATAAGAGAATATCTCCCTTCAGTATCTTGATGATCTTTTGATGATCTCCTACTAATTCCTGTATAATTTGGTCACTTTTCATCTCGTCCTCCCATTCGCTCAGGCGAGTGATTTTGAGAAACTTTCTCATTGAGATGGGGGCTGCATATCGGGTCTTCAGTACTTGTTCAGCGATATCATCAATGATTATATCTAAAGACACCACCTGTTTTTCTATGAAACGGGTACTTTCAACAAAGCTTTGATGCTCTATATACCAATGTGCATTTCTGGTTTTGGTGTAAAGTACATATTCATCAGCCAGCAAAGTATTGTACAGACCGAATTTTGTTTCCGTGTTTAGATTGGGATTGCTGAATTCCGATTCCATGCTGACTAGTGTCATTTAATTAATATCAATAACGATGACCAAACTAATTACCAACTGCCACAGGTCTTAACATCTAAAAAAAAATTGAAGAAAGCTGATTTGAACAAGCTTATGAAACCTCTTTGGAAAGTGTAAGTTCAGATATTGATCTATTGAGTACTGAATTACTTTTCAGTACCAAAAAAACTTAAATAAAAAGGTACTTAAAGGAGAAAAAATTTTAGAATTTAAATCACTCTCCTTTTTTGATTTTGAAAAAATTTAAATACCCTTTCCAGTAAGTCCAGACTTACTAATAGAGAAGTTTTTTCAAAGAGAAGTCAATATGGCACCAAGCTCATTTCTGGAAATACTTAATTTAGCTTGTAATTTCTCTAACATTTCTTCTTTCCTACCATCAAAATACATAAGATCTCTATCCGTTAAAGCAGGAAATTTTTGCTTAAGTTTGCCCTTTTGCTCATTCCAGTTTCCTAATATTTCCATAGTTAAGCTATATTTATATAAATAATTATTGAAAAGTAGTTCTAATTTAGTCGTAATGGCTTACATAATGACTGGTATAAGTTACATCATTCACACATTTCCTTTAAGCCTGGTAATTAGTAAAAACTCGAAAGAAAGCGCCTAATTTGATCTGAAAATTGCGAAAGTGAAAAGCATAAATGCCAAGCTCAAAGGAGAGCAGGATGAGAAGTTTTTACCCAAAGCTATTTTTAGATTGAATGAAACAAGGAAGAAAACTCGATTTTACCTGTTTTACGATTAAAGAAAGCTGAACACAGACCTAAATTACCTTTGCTCACCTGCTCACTGAGGTATGCGTTTTGACTCATAATTCTACTTTTGGACTCTGTCAGATTCCACATGGTAATTTCGTCTACCAATACATTGACTTTTTCATGATTTAATTTTTCCCAGTTGAATTCAGCAGAAGAAAGGGCAGAGTCAAGTAATGGCATCAAATAAGAATCTTTTCTCTCCCGCTGACATTCAAGGGCTTCTCTGATAAAGGAGTTTTTAGAGTTCCCCATTAAAAGGATCAGTTTGGCGCCCTGGTTTCTACAGGCTACTTCTGTACTGTATATAAGGTCGTCACTCATGAGATTTCCTAAAGCACGCAAGGGGATAAGATCCCCGATACCGGTGTTTAGCAGCATGTTTAAAGGTTCACGCATGTCAATACAATTGATCACTACTGCTAAGGGAGCGTCTTTGATGAAATCCATTAACTCTTTGTTCCTTAATCGCTTTGAAACCAGGTTGCCATCTACATAATTTTGATTTCCTTCTATGAGGTGATTTAAAATTTCCTGTGGTGTGGTAAAGGCTTTTTTGAGTTTTGTTTGACTCCGTACCACCTTGATTTGGCTATTCGGATTATAACTTTCCCTTAGCCCTAATACAATGACCTCAATGCCATTTTCCCGCGCAAAAGTATTTTGAAAATCATTTAGAATCTCTATGATATCTTGCTCCACGTAGGTGGTAAAAGTAGCATCAATAATGATCTTTGAATTCTTAGAAAGATTCCATAAGATTTTTTTTATGGCAGGTTTATTCAGAAAGGATACTTCATTGGATAGCTCTAGCCGAACTTCTTCTCTCTTCCTGGATTTTGCACTTTCAATATAGAAGGGATTATAAAAATTACCTCTAAGTAAAAAAAACAGGCTTGAGGCCGTACCTATCAGTACACCAAGCAATACGTCTGTAAGCAAGATCCCGATGGTAGTGACTATAAAGGGGATAAACTGCTCCCAGCCCTTTCTGTACATGTTTCTGAAAAGGGAAACAGAAGCAAGCTTATAACCTACCACTAGGAGAATGGCCGCCAGGGAGGCCAGGGGGATCAGATTAATAATTGAACTCAGGACTAATACACTAGCCAGCAATAAAGCTCCATGGATTAGCGTGGAGAGCTTGGTTTCTGCTCCTGCCTCAATATTGACTGAACTCCTTACAATAACGGAAGTGATTGGAATACCACCGATAAATCCCGCCAGCGTGTTACCGATACCCTGGGCCACTAACTCCCGGTTAGGAGGACTTCTTCTCTTGTGTGGATCCAGATTATCTGCCGCCTCAATGGCCAGCAGCGAAGCAATAGAAGCGATCAAAGCGATGGTGAGGGCATAAATCCAGACCTGCGCATTATCTATAGCACTAAAATCAGGAAAGGTCAGGAACGAAGACAATCCGTCAATATCCGGAATATTGACCAGATGAGAGCCCTCCAGGTAAAAAGAAGGGATAAAATACTTAAAAAACATGTTCATTATCGCTCCTATAATCACCACCATCAGAAAAGGGGGGAGGATTTTGATTTTTCTTAAGAAGGTTTTATCCCAGAATATCAGAATCAATAAAGAAATAAGCGTCAATACAACAGCTCCCGGTGATAGAGATTGAAGAATCACCGAGATTTCCGGAGGATTAAGCACAAAATTCCGGGAGTAATCCATAATCCGGCTATCTTGTTCCACGCCTAAAGCATAGGAGATTTGTGAGAATATAAGAATAAGCCCAATAGCAGCCAGGAGGCCCTTAATGATGCTGGTAGGCATGTAGTCAGCAATTATCCCGGCCTTCAGGATACCAATCAGTAGCTGTATCAGTCCTCCGATCAGCAGAGCCAGTAAAAACACTTCAAAGCTGCCTAATTCTTGTATGGCTACCAATACTACAGCGGTTAAACTTGCAGCAGGCCCGCTTACGCTTACCTCAGATCGACTAATGCTTCCGACTACGATACCACCAATTATTCCCGATATTAGTCCTGAGATTAATGGTGCACCACCAGCCAGTGCAATGCCCAGGCACAAGGGTAGGGCTACCAGAAAGACTACGATGCCGGCAGGTATGTCTTTGCCCGGGCGGCTAAAGATGGGTCTTCTTCTGGTTTCAATTTTTGCTTTGGCAATTAATTTTCTGAAAGGTCTATTTTTTTTCAAGCTTTTAAGGTTTGAGTTTTGTATTCATTAAAGTAAGGATTGTTAGAGGTACTTATGTCTTCTTCTACAATTATTTATTGAATGAACACTTCTTTTATAGCAGAAGAAGAGAGGTGCCAAGAGAAAGCCCGGTTTCTTTTATCTGCTCTGGATAGTATATACGCTCTTCAGTGATACTCGCGATTCAAACTTCTGAGATGTAATTACTCAGTATTGTTAATTTAGATCATAACGAAGTGTTTTTTATTTTTCCCTGTTATAAGTATTTCTATTTTAAATTTGCAGCTTAAAGTTTGACAAACCCATCAATTATGCTTAACTCTCCTTGTTTACTTTCTTTTCTGTAAAAAATCCTAGATCAGGAGAATGAATATCAAACGAGAAACCCATGGATAAAAATGATGCGTTTAGAATCTTATTCAAAAAGATGATAAACATAGAAGCCCGAAACGCAAAGTTAGAAGATGAAGTCGCTGTCTTGCGTAATGCGTTGAGCCTTGAGGAAAAAAGTAGAGACCATTCACATTATTTACAAGAAGTTGTGCAAAAACTTATGAAAGACTATCCTGAGTTGATTAATGTTGAAGAGCTGAATAATATTTTTGGCTTATCTAACGATTAAGTGCATGATTAAAATTATGTATATCAATTGGACATAGTCAGGGTGATATTTTTGTGTTTTCTTCCAGCCTGGATCTCCATAAACGGCTAGACAAATCATTTGTAAGATACAGAAGGTAGAGGAGTATGGGGCGATCATTCTTCTAATTTTTAGATTTCAGATATACTTTAAACTCCGTACCCTCACCTAGCTGGCTTTGGATAATGATCTTACCTCCTTCATTCTCAACAATTTTTTTACCAGATACAGCCCAATACCTGTTCCTTCCACACGCTTTTCAAAACGAGTGTAGGGAGTGAAGAGTTGGTCTTTTGCCTCATCAGCTATTCCAAGCTCATTGTCTTTAACGGATAGCAACACATAACCCTCTTCTTTTTTTATTTTTATGTGAATTTGTGGACCCCTTGAAGGCGATTTGTATTTTATGGCATTGCTTAAAAGGTTGTACAGTACACTTCTGAAGTTCTTTAGGGTTGAATCACGGATTTCCGTTGTGATCTGCGCGTTGCTATCAGGGTCTGATGGTGAATAGAGAATAAATTAACCTCAAAAAGCAGCTTATCCTTGTATTAATTTTTATGGCAATTCCCTGTTGCAACAGCTTCTGTACCTATTCAAAGAACCAACTTTTACTATTCATGCTCTCTACAAATGGGTAATGGTAATGTGTGAATGATGTAATTTAATTCCAAGCTTGTATAACTCTTATCAGATCAAATACAGGTAGCTTCCCTTATCATCAATAGACCTGAATGCAGGCTATTTACTAATAACCTATTTCAAACAAGTTAAATATAAAAACATGAAGAAATATCCGATTTATACCTCAACCCTGTTTGCCATTATATGTGCATTTGCCTTATGGAGTTGTAGCAGGCCTGTAACCAAGTCAGATGTACAGGATCAAGTAAAAGATGCTCAGGATGCCACTCAAAATGCACAGGAAGAAACCCAGGCTGCAATGGAAGCCAGAGAGCAGTATGCTAAAGATGATCGGCAGGCCAGGATAAAAAACCTGGAAGACAGGAGCAGTGACATTGATAACAGGATTAAAGAGTTAAATAAAAGTGTCAGAAAGTCATCAAACCAGGCAGCTACTGCTGATATTGAATCAGCGATAGAGAATCTTCAGGATGAGAAGATGGATTTGAATGAAAAAATAGATGACGTAAAGTCTATAAAAGATGAAGATTGGAGTTCTTCTTATGAAGAGTTAAACCAGGCTATTGCCAGAATAGAAAGAGAAATCAATAAACTATCCCTAAGTATAGAAGGTAATGAATAATATAAATTTATCCTGTAGAAATGGTTTTGTTTTGTATGGTGTTGCCAAATTGATAGATTCTTAACCCTAAAAAATATAGGAGAGCAAGTGCAACTTACTCTCCTTTTTTAATTCAACGGACTTACCTGGCTGCGTTTACTACATTTTGGAGAAAGGAGGCTGATGTCCACTGGGAAAAGCTGTAAATTTGTAATTACCTCCTTCTTTTTCCTAAAAAACACTTCCCTGTCATAATGACTGGAGCGCAAGCTGTAAAATACAGCTAGCAGGGGAACCACCTCCAACAATATAAAGACTCTGTTACTGCTCATGTGCTCTTTTGAGGAAATCATTCCATAAACCTATGTATAATACAGGGGCTGAATTAAGACTTGGGTGAGGAGAGTAATAATGGGTAGTATTCCAACGAGTGAGGACATGTCACATCAATATTATTTTACTTCAGAAATATCTAAATAATATTCACTACCTTTTTTAAAGGAAGGATTTTACATTTGGATCGTCTATCCATATTTAAAGTCTTCCAATTGGAGCAGCAAGATTAAATTGATTGCTTTCTGGATATTCCGGTGATGCTGGCTCTTCCTAAATTTTGGTGAAGCTATTATTTTCCCCTTAAGCAGCCCCTCTGCCAAGTTTATACATTACTCTTTT